>NZ_JBXMTI010000114.1:0-103899 GCF_057083605.1 Candidatus Villigracilis sp.
AGGAAATTAAACTCGATCAACGTCAGGACGACGCCAGTGAACAACATCAGAATGCCAACGACCTTAAATACAGGAATATTGAGGAAATAATCCAGACCAATATTAATGGTATCCCGCAGATTAGCATCCTCTTCACGAGATTGCCGTGTCTTAACTGTGGTCTTAAGGAAGGTGACTCGCAAGAATAATGCACTTAATATCAAGATTATGGCGACACCTGTAAAAATTTGAGAGAGACCAAAGGAATATTTCTCCGCCAGGTACGTTACCCAGGCTGCGGAGCCGTTCCCGATCAACCCTCCAATGACAGCGCCAGAAGCGATAAAGGGAAACACCCGTTTCGATTCAGTTACTGCATATACATCACTTGCCAGTGCCCAAAATGCCAGCGGCATGATCATAAATTGTTGGTCTGCCAGCAGGTAGAGAATTGGGTAGGTAAACCAATCAGCAACTTGAAAGGCGAACAAAAATTCAAGGAACAAATATAGAACAGCCAGACCGACCAATAACCATGTAACCAAATGCAGGCGCGGGTATCTGTCGATCACCACCAAATAGCCGCCAACTGCGAATATGGTCAGCAAAGTTGTTCCCAACCACAACCACGGTACTTTATCAATTCCAAGATTGCTTACGAACCCAGCCGTTGCTACTACATCTGACAATTCCAATACCAAAGTATTTACAGCGATCAACAACCAAAGCGAAAAAGCCAGTCTGGCTTCATCTGGCTTGAGGTTAAGAAACTTGATAAATTTTTCCTTCATGCAGACCTCAGTTATAAAAATATACCCTTTTTAGAAAAGCTTCGGCATTGTATCATACACATAGGTGCTATAAGCAGTCAGAGGCTCGTAATCGAGTGATTTTAATAATGACTTTGCAAGATTGATAATATTTTCTAAATGTCAGGCACAAGTCCGGGCATTCTCTTGTCGCAAACTATGATCCTTATATCGATCTTCTTCTCCCGGAGTTAGTCGTTGATTCTTCTGCAAAGGGGTCAACAAATTTCAATTTGATGGTCGGCTCGCAGGGTATAAAACCCAGTAAAAAGGTATATAATTATTCCATGACAGACGAACAGATTAAACCTCTCGCCCGCAACAAGATTGCCATGCTTATCGACGGCGACAATGCCCAGGCGGGCTTGCTTTCTCAAATGCTGGTTGAGGCAGGCCGTTATGGGCAGGTTACTGTCCGCCGAATTTATGGGGACTGGACCACGAACAGCATGAATTCATGGAAGGATACGCTTAACTTCCACGCCTTCCAACCCATTCAACAATTCCGCTATACGATTGGAAAAAACGCAACAGATAGCGCAATGATCATTGATGCGATGGATATCCTGCACTCGAACGTGGTAGATGGCTTCTGCCTTATTTCCAGTGATAGTGATTACACTCGTTTGGCTACCCGCATCCGCGAGACAGGTATTTTCGTGATGGGCATCGGAGAAAAGAAAACTCCCAAACCATTTGTAAATGCCTGCGATGTATTTGTTTACACTGAAAACCTTGCCGCAGAAAAAAAATCGGTGCAGCAAAAGAGCTTGAACAATGCCAGAACAAAGAAAGCCAAAGGTGAAAAGGAAGAGCTCGACCCAATGCCGATCCTAACCCAGGCGTTTGAAATGGCGGTCCAACAGGATGGATGGGCGTCGCTGGCAAATATGGGCAATGCCCTTTACCAGGTAGACCCCAGCTTCGATCCCCGTACGTATGGTCATAAACAACTCTCGAAAATGATCAGTAAGTTAAGTGACCGCTTTGAAATGCGTGTACAGGAAAATGGCGGGCCCATAATTTTTTATGTGAGAATGAAGGAGTAAGAAACAACCCCGATGAACTCGAACTCATCGGGGTTGTTTTATTTTGCAATCAAATTCAAAGTGCTTTTTCCTTGCTCAAGACATCGTTATACACTTCAACAATTTGTGAGGCTATCTTTTCCCAGGCATAATCGGATGCATACTCTGAAGCAAACCGCCCCATTTGTTTCCGCAGGGTCGCATCTCCCAAAAGCTTTGAGAGTTTATCGCACAAAGCCTCAGGGTCACTATCGGGGATGGTATAGCCGGTGAGACCATTCTGCACCAGATAACCAAGCCCACCCACTTCCGAGGCGATCACAGGTACACCGCAGGCCATTGCTTCAAGCGCCACCATCCCAAAAGATTCATAAAGCGAAGGCATCACAACCACTTCTGCGGCCGAGTAATAATACGGCAATGTATCCTGCCCGCGTTTTCCAAGAAAGACAACCATCCCCCCCATACACAGATCGTCACATAACTTCTGCAGACGCGTCATCTCTTCAGACATATCCTCAGGATCTATTGTTACTTCACCGCCAATGATCGCCAAATGAACGGGACGATGCATTCGTTGCAGATCCAAACAAGCCATCGCCTCAATCAGTGTATCTACTCCTTTTAGCGGCTCAATTCGTCCCACAAAAAGCACCATGCGATTTTCTGGCTTCAAGCCGATAAATTGCTTTGCCTCATCTGGTGGGATCGGATAAAAATGGCTGGTATCCACCCCGGGTGGAATCGTAACCATTTTACGAGAATCAGCTCGATACAAGAAACGAAGCTGGGTCAACTCTGCCATGGTGGCGACAACGATCCGATCCGCCCGACGGAGAACCTGCCTCTCACCATTGAGTCGATCCTCGCCTGCCCGCTCATCCTCAGAACGTGCCACCCTATTTTTCATTTCTCCCAATGTATGGAACATATGCACAATGGGAACACCGCCCCAGGCATTACTCAATTCTTCGGCCGCCAAACCAGACATCCAATAATGGCTATGGATCACATCATAGTCAATGCCTTTTTCAGCCGCAAACTGCTTAATTCCCTCCACAAACTCGGGGATGTATGTCGCAATATCACTTTTGCTTTTCGGCACCTCAGGCCCGGCAGGGATATGCACCACACGATTGCCATAACCGAGGTCATGCAATACATGCGGCACATGCTCATCCTGCGAACGCGTAAAAACATCCACATGGATGCCCATACGCCCCAACTCCCGCGTCAGATCGCGGACATATACATTCATTCCACCGGTATCCTTACCCCCAAGTGTTGCCAGCGGACAGGTGTGATAGGAAAGCATTGCAATACGAAGCATAGATTTTCTCCATAGACTAGACGACGCGAAAACTCGAAAACTTGCGGGATTAAACCAAATCCTTTATAATCCCGCCGCTCAAAGAATACATACAGCTAATTCTTTAGGTAATAAGCCACCGTAGCTCAGCTGGTAGAGCAAACGATTCGTAATCGTTAGGTCGTCGGGTCGTAGCCGACCGGTGGCTCTGGCAATGAACATGGAACCCAGGCAAAACCTGGGTTCTGGCTTTTAATGGACGATTGATGAAAACAGAAAATAATGGCTAGAGTCGTTGAGTTCACTCCAGCAAAGTCTGGAGGCTTTGGACTCCGATAACTATTTCATAGCCCTCGTTGAGCAAATTGTGCGATATTATGTAGCAAGGTTGATATTTTCTCTTTAGGAATTCCAATTAATGAGTCACTTTTTCAGGAAATTACTCCCACCCAATCCACCTTTATCAGATCCCGGGACTCGGAAAATAGTCATTTACGACCTTGTGGCCAGTTTGGTGGCTGCCTCTATCCTAGCTCTTATGGGTGTGAATCGATGGCAGATGATCGTCCTTGGTATTGTGTTTTTGGCATCACTTTGGCTGGCAGCGCATGGATATTTTGCCATTGCAAGTTGGGGGGCCCTGCTTGCCTCACTTGCATTGATCTCCAGCCTGATGATATCGAACAATGGCATCCGCGATACAGCGGTGGTGGGGTTGGTGGTTGTTCTTATTTCGGCCGGCATTCTTGCAGGACAGAGCGGCTCATTAATTATTGGTTCTATTATTCTACTCATGGTAGTTACAGTTGGAATCCTGGAGTCACAGGGTGTAATTGTCAATCAATTCAGTCAATACAATTATTTTGCAGATTATTTTGTAGTTGGTTTAAGTATTGCGCTCGTAGCCATCCTACAATGGCTTCTCATCAACCGATTAAATGAAAATATTACGAAGGCAAATAGTGAGTTACAGGAACGCGAACAAATGGAGGGAAAATTGCGGGACGCAGAGAACCGTTACCGCAGCCTGGTGGAGCGCATCCCTGCCGTGATCTACATTGCTGAGCCCGGCCAAAGTGGACGCTGGGAATATGTCAGCCCGCAGATTACCCAGATCACAGGTTTCACCCCCGAAGAATGGCTAAGAGACCCAAACCTTTGGTACAACCAGATGCACCCTGATGACCGCAGAAAAAACATGGAGATGGAGAACCTTGCTCTTAAAACAGGGATTATGCCTCAACTGGAATACCGCCTCAAAACACGAGATGGAAACTATATTTGGATCTACGATGAGAGCCTGCTTTCAGTAGACGCCGACAATCGGGGCCTTGTGCAGGGATTTATGCTGGATGTTACCGCCCGAAAAACTGCCGAGGATGAATTGAAGAAGCGGCTCTCGGATCTGGATGCTGTGCGAGGCGTAAGTGAAGCGTTGATCACCAAAACGGATTTGAAAAAACTGATCACACATAGCGGGGAACAAATCAGGATCACATTCAGTGTTACCAGCTTGTTTATCGCGCTCCTTGATAAATCATCCAATTTGATTTACTTTCCGTATTATTTTGATAATAACCAGCACATGGAAGATGCTCCACTAAAATTTGGGAAGGGTATAACCTCCAGCGTGATGGAAATGAAGCAGCCGCTCTTGATAAACAGGAATTGGGTGGAAGTCTCTGCACAGCATGGCGCAATTTATTACGACAATAAACCTGCGAAGTCATCGCTGACAGTGCCACTCATGATCGGCGACCAGGCCATCGGCGTTATTTCGGTGCAGGATATGGAAATCGAAAATGCCTTCACAGAAAATGACGTTCGTTTGCTCTCGACCATTGCCGCGAATCTTGCTGTGGCAATTGAGAATACAAGATTGCAGGAATCCCTGAAACGGGAATTGACCATTCAGGAAAAATTGATCGCCCAATTGGAATCAAAGAACGCGGAGTTGGAGCGGTTTACTTATACAGCCTCACACGATCTAAAATCGCCGCTCATTACCATCCGTGGCTTCCTGGGATATCTTGAACAGGATGCCCGCAACGGAAACTTTAACCGCATGCAAAGTGACATCGACCGCATTTCTGAAGCGACCGAAAAAATGCACCGCCTCTTGAATGAGCTGCTGGAACTTTCACGTATTGGCCGCGTAATGAATCGACCACAGAGCGTACCGTTTGAGGAGATCGTGAGAGAAGCCCTAAAACGAGTTGAAGGTCAATTGAAAGCGAGGCAGGTCAAGGTAGCAGTTGGAATCGGACTTCCCGAAGTGTTCGGTGATAAAGAGCGCCTCATCGAAGTCATCCAGAACCTTGTGGACAATGCATCAAAATTTATGGGGGATCAGCAAGAGCCAAAAATTGAAATCGGTGCGGAGACGCGAGGGGATGAAAATGTTTTTTTCGTAAGAGATAATGGGGTTGGGATCAAACAGGAATTCCACGATAAGGTTTTTGGGCTATTCGATAAATTAGACACGAACAGCGAAGGAACAGGGGTTGGGTTGGCACTGGTGAAGCGCATTATTGAAGTTCATGGTGGAAAGGTTTGGATCGAATCTGGCGATGCGGAAAAGGGAACAACATTTTACTTTACGCTCTCAGATCAGATCATGTTCGATGAAACAAAATAATTTTTTCTTTGATAAAACTGTAATTCAAGTTGAAACTGCCTACAATAAAAAGAATTCCGAAGCCTGTTGGACTTCGGAATTCTTTAGTATTCACTTACCCTACATAGTGTCATTCTGAGCGGAGCGAAGAATCTCTGGTTGCAGGGGTAGAGACCCTTCGCCCCGTTCAGGGAATCACAAATCGGCGCGTAAGGTGAATTATTCAATTCCATCAAAAATATGATCGAGCGTTTCCTCGCTTACATCAAATACCGAGCCATTCTCAGGGATGGCTTCCTTCGTCATCCACTCTGGCAGGCGATCATCTTTTGCGGTGAAGCCTGCGCGCTTGTTGAACTCGCGCTCCAGCTTGATCGTCTCTTTTCCTAAAGCTTGTAAGATATTATCAGGGAGGTCATCCCAGCCATAACGAGCTTTGAGCAAACGCTTCACAACACCATCAGGCGTAGCTGCGTACCCGAACCCTGCAAAGATACAGGCGCCCAAAGTGTCATAACCAGCCATGTTCAATTGTGCATTGAGTGAAACATCCTTTTGCGCATTCGGGTCAAGATGATCGATCTGCGCGCGGATAGTCAAACCGCAGGTGTGGTCGGCACCTTGCGGGGTCGTTGCATAGGTAACGCCTGTGCCTTTGATCGAGCGAGGTTCATAAGCAGACATAACCTGACCCTTCACGGCAGGTACACGCTCGATATTGTATTTTTTGCCAACCGCCACTGCGCCATCACCGAGCAACCTTCCCAACTCAGTGCCTTTGCGTATCTCATCGATTAACTTCAACGCATCTTCTTCGCTCCCCCATCTCATCAAGCCTGCTTCTGCCGCAACGCCAAGTGCACCGCCAACCTCAATCGAATCAAGTCCCAAATCATTGACCTGCCAGTTCATGCGGCCAATGCTATCGAGCGAGTCAATATCAAGGTTTGTGCCCATCAAGCCAATGGTTTCATATTCAAGCGGCGAGACGATCACCTTGCCATCATCGCCGCCAAAGACATTCGAGCATTTGATAGTACATCCTGCCATGCAGGCGTGTGCAGGATCGGATGGCTTGCCACGTGTCAAAGTAAATTCGCGCAAGGCTTCGCCGCCGACATTTTCAACCTGGTCAAAAGTTCCTCGCGAAAAATTATGAACAGGAATGCCTGCGAAACGCTGAGTCAATTGAGTCATCGCGGCTGTGCCATAATCTCGATATGTAATGGATTGCGGATGTTCCATGACAGCTTTGGTGTAATCTTTCTGTGCAACTTTAAACGCTTCAGTATCCGCGATAGCTGGTTTCTGCCCACCGGCATGGTCAAACACTATGGCTTTTAATCCCTTCGAGCCCATCACCGCGCCCAATCCGCCGCGAGCAGCAATGCGTGATGGCACTCTATCTTTATCAATATTTTGAATGCCCGCAGACTTCATCCGCATTTCACCGCCAGGGCCAATCATGGCAATGGCAACTT
The DNA here is from genome assembly GCF_057083605.1 of Candidatus Villigracilis sp. Classification (NCBI taxonomy): domain Bacteria; kingdom Bacillati; phylum Chloroflexota; class Anaerolineae; order Anaerolineales; family Candidatus Villigracilaceae; genus Candidatus Villigracilis; species Candidatus Villigracilis sp. The sequence goes on from NZ_JBXMTI010000114.1 coordinate 7,224, forward strand.
TATCGCCATATTTCTCCAATAGTTTTGGCGCAGTTTCATAAACACCAAGCCCAACCAGGTCATCTGCTCTTTCCCATTTTGCGCCATTCAGGGAAAGGTGTAAAACCCAATAGCCTTCCTTTTCGGGGACATCTTCGATGATCATGGCATGGATTCCCATGAAGGCCATGTGATAGCCAGTCCGCCCGCCTGCGTTGGCTTCTTTGATGCCGCCTGTCAGGGGAGATTTTCCGCCAATCGAAATACGATCTGTAGATGAGAGAATGTGCCCCACCAACAAACCAGGCGTGAAGATAAGTTTATTCCCCGCGCCAAGTGGGTCGCATTTTGCATCAACCTCATCTATGAGGATGCGCGCGATCAATCCACGCCCACCCAAACGTTGCCATATCTGCGGAATGGGTTCTCGTTTTAGCGTTTGCTCACGCACATTCACACGCCAGATTTCCGATTTATATTCGGTCATGTAATTCTCCAATAAGTAAAAAGTCGAAGGTCAAAGGTCGCCGAATTGACTTTCGACTTTTGACCTTCGACAGGGTTTATGCAAATAAAGATCGCACTGCTTCTTTAAACACCTTCGTATGATAATCCACATCGGTTTGCGTGGTTTCAGGGGAAATCAACGCCATATTGTGGAAGGGTGTCATCAGAATGCCACGGTTTAAGGCGAAGAGGTGCATGTAACGATCAAGCTCAGGGTCAATCGCAGAATGGGCTTCTCCGCCATTCTTTGGCGGGTTGGGACGAAACCAGTATTCAGAACGGTTGCCTAACTGCTTAACGATCCATGGCAGGTTGAATTCTTTAATGACTCCTTCAACACCCGCAGTAAATTGTTCCTGAAGTTTTATCGCCTTTGAGTAAAACTCATCTGTCAGCACATATTGCAGAGTGGCTTTCATCGCCGCAATGGACAGGGCATTGCCTGAAAGTGTACCGCCAATGCCTCCAACATCGGCGTCGTCCATGGCGAGTTTTTCGGCGAAGGCTTTTGATACTTCTTCAGTGAAGCCATAGGCCGCGGCGGGAACGCCTCCAGCGATGGGTTTGCCGACGGTCAAAAAATCAGGCTCGAGGGAGTGTGAAGCGGTATATCCGCCAGGGCCAGTGCAGATTGTGTGAGTCTCGTCAATGATCAGATAAGTCCCATATTTGCGAGTTATCTCACGCAAGGCATCGTGATAACCCGGGTTGGGATGAATGATGCCGATGTTGGTCATCACAGGTTCGGCAAGAATGGCAGCGACATCGCGTGATGAAAGCACCGTTTCAAGCGCGGCGACATCATTGAACTCAATGACTTTGGATGTTTCGCGCGGATCAACCTGCGGGCCCATGTTATTGGGGCGTGACATGGGCGTGCCTTCTTCATCGAGGGTGATGAAGGTCTCATCCACCGAGCCGTGATAGCAATAGTTGAAAACTAGAATTTTCGGACGGCCCGTGATGAGGCGTGCCATTCGAAGCGCGAAACGATTCGCATCGGTGGCGGTAAGCGCGAACTGCCAATACGGAAGTTTGAAGCGGCGTTGGAGTTCCTCGCCGACCCAAATCACATCTTCATAAGGCAGCATGAGCGTGATGCCTTTTTGGATTTGCTCGGTGATGGCCTTGACCGTTGCCTCGGGTGCGTGGCCTGTCATGGCACCCGTATCACCGAGGCAGAAATCAATATAGTCGTTACCATCCACATCAGTGAAGTGTGCGCCTTTGGCCTCTTTGACAAAAACGGGAAATGAACCCGCCCAACGGATCATCCATAGCATGGGCACGCCGCCATGCAATGACTTGCGTGCGCGTTGATATAGTTCGTAGGATTTAGGGTGATTCTTGTGAAAGAGTTCTGCTTCGCTTTTGAGGAGCTGTGCGAGTTTATTGCGATCCAGGGATTGGGTCATGTTATTTTCTATGTAGGGGCACAGCGGAACTATAAAGGGTTTTGTCCTTAACGCCTCCGCTGTGCCCCTACGGATTATTTTCCTTCAACGCTTCACCAAATATCTTCAAGCCATCATTAATCTGTTGGCTCGTCACATTCAACGGCGGGATCCAACGCAAGGTGTTGTCGTAAGTTCCACAGGACAGCAACAGCATTCCCTTTTCTTCAGCTGAATGAATTACATCCTTTACCAATTGCTTGGCTTTCGCCTGACTTCCGTCAACGATGAATTCAGTGCCGACCATGAGCCCGAGTCCGCGCACGTCGCCGATCTGCGGATATTCCTCCTGAAATTTGCGCAGGCCCGTCATCAATTGGATACCTTTATCTGCGGCATTCTCCAACATCTTTTCGTCTCGCATCGCACGGATGGTTGCCACACCTGCCGCACAAGCGACTGCGTTCCCGCCATAGGTTCCGCCAATGGAACCAACATCAAGTTTCTTCATAATATCGGTGCGGGTAAAGACGGCAGAGAGCGGCATCCCCGAGGCGATACCTTTGGCGGCAGTGATGATATCAGGGATCACATCGAAGTGTTCGAGTGCGAACCATTTGCCCGTGCGCCCAAAACCTGACTGCACTTCATCAAAGATAAGCATAATGCCGTGCTTGTCACAGATCTCGCGCAAGCCCTTCATGAAGGATTTGGGCGGGACAATGTAACCACCCTCACCCAAAACAGATTCGATCAGGATCGCAGCGGTATCCTTTGGCGCGGTCTGTGATGCAAGTAGATATTCAAGTTGATTCAAGGCATATTGACTTGCCTGTTCTTCAGTCATACCCAGGTTGAAGGCGTAGGGGAATGGTGAGACATAAACGCCCGCAGGCAGCGGCCCAAACCCGGTGCGGTAGCTCGTCTTGGAAGTGGTCAATGCCATTGTGGCATGAGTGCGTCCGTGGAAGGAGCCATTGAAGACAATAATATTCTGCCTGCCTGTGGCAGCCTTGGCAATTTTTACGGCATTCTCCAGGGCTTCTGCGCCTGAATTAGCAAAGAAGAAACTATCAATCGAGGATGGGGCAACCTTACGAATTTCTTCGATCAATTGCAGCATCGGTTTGTGGATGACGATGTTGGCTTGCGCGTGCAGGAACAAACCCGCCTGTTCGCGGATGGCTTCCACCACTTTCGGATGACAATGGCCTGTGTTCGTGACGCCAATTCCGCTGGTAAAGTCCAATAGTTTTTTGCCGTCATCTGTGTAGATGTAAGCGCCTTCAGCTCGGTCAGCCACAAAATTGAAGATACGACTCCACGCGGGAGTCATGTAGGGGAAATTCTCTTGATATAGTTGATTCGTTGTCATGTTCATCTTTCTGGATTTCGAAAAGTATTACACAATCAAAACCGATACTCGTTATTCGTAATTCGGGAGTCGGCTTCGTCAAAAACGATTCCCGACTCCCGATTTTCGAGGCCCGAATATCAAATTATCAAATGTCTTTTTAAGCAGGCAAGTATTCCGCCGCCCACTCAACCTCATGCTTCTTCAAGGTCTCGTGAGTCGGCACACCATCTGAGGTCCAACCTGCCAGCTTGTAGTAGGTATCAATAGCAGAATCAATTTCCTCGTGAGTCAGAGCGAAACCCGCGGTGGGGCCAGTTCCCTGCAACTGCTTGAAAAATTTCTTCGGCAGCTTGTCATCCTTACGCCCGAATCCCTCGCGGGCATTGAAGACACGAAATAGATCCAGCCGACGGCGGCCCACTTCCATCAATTCTTCAACGGTCATATCCCAGCCTGTAACGGAATTGATCATCTGGGCAGTATCTTTGCCATCATATAACGTCCAGGTGGGGCCATAAACAAACTGACAGAGTTCAGCCGAATCAAGCATGGAGTAGAAGACCTCGGTCTCATATGCGAAGCGGACTTTTTCCTCATTAAGGCTGTAAGCGGGCTGGGGAGAACTCAAGCCGATTTGCTTAAGGCGGTCTAGGTTGAAATCGCCCACGCCTTCTTCGTAATATGGATCGTGCTCGGATGATTGATGATCCGCGCCGAATGGATTGACAGCGTAAATGAGGCCAAGCGAGCGTTTGGCCTGTGGCATATGTGCAGGAGACTCAGCACCTTTGACGGTGATCAGGAATTCATCAGCACCTTTGCCCCAAACTTTGGCAGCGCGTTCAGAACCCATGCCTAGGGTTTTACCAAATTCGCCTTCGCCCTTCACCATCATTTCGAGAGCTTTCAACATGGCATCAACATTTCCAAATTTAAGATCAAGCCCGGCAGTTTGTTCTTTAGTGATGACGCCTTTTTCATAACATTCCATAGCAAAGGCAATCGTCGCGCCAGCAGCAATTGTGTCCACCGCGTATTCGTTGCATATCTGATTCGCAACTGAGATCGCAGCAAGATCGTCAATGCCGCAGTAGGAACCAAACGTGCCGAGCGTTTCATATTCAGGGCCGCCGTAACGCGGGTCAGCTTTGTAAGCACCTTCTTTGATTTCAACTACCCGCTTGCATTTCACCACGCAGGCATAGCAGGTATCGCGTTCTTTCAAAATCGTCTCAGCCATTTTCTCGCCGCTGATTGGCTCACATCCTTCAAACTGAGCCTCATTCCAGTTGCGAGTCGGCAAGGTTCCGATCGTGTTATTGAACAGCACGACCACAGCCGTACCAAACTTTGCAAGCCCATCCATATCGCCATTTTCAGGAATGGCTTTGGGGCCAATGCGATTCAATGCGGTGAGCGCCTTCTGGTTCGCAACCTCCACTTTTTTCTTTCCGCGTACGACTACAGCCTTCAAATTCTTGGATGCCATCACCAGGCCCATACCTGTGCGCCCATTATGGCGGTTGGACATGCTCACCAGCGACGAAAACAACACACCATTTTCCGCACCCATGCCGTGTTGCAAAATTTCTGCTTTCGGGTCAACTTCATTATGGATGATGTCATCCACCTCCCCCGACTTCTTCCCCATCAAATGAGCCGCATCGCGCAGTTCATATTTCCCATCGATGATCGCCAGGTAAACAGGCTTAGGAGATTTGCCCTTGATCACGATCCCATCAAAACCCGCAAACTTCAACTCAGCCGGGAAAAATCCGCCGCTTTGAGAATCGCCTATCCCACCGCTGATCGGCGATTTCGCATTCGCATTCAAGCGACTCTGCCCGGAAATGGCCGCGCCCGTTGTAACGCCGGTGAACAATGTGAGCACATTCTCAGGGCTAAGCGGATCAGCGCCTTTTGGCATATCGCGTAGAATGTAGTGCATTGCCATCGCGCTGCCGCCAAGATACTTTCGATAAAAAGCCTCATTTGGCTCTTCAACCTCAAGTGTGCCTTTTGTTAGATCCACGTGCAAAATCTTGCCGTTATAACCGTTGGGCATGGGTTCCTCCATTTGTTTTTTCTTTTTTCAATTATAACAAGCGGGCTGGACTTAACACAACCAGGCGTTTCCGAAACTGACAAAATCGGACTGCATATTCGGCATTTTCTCACGCAATCCTCGCCGCCTCTTTCCTAACCGACAGTTGATCCTGTTCATTCGGCGTTTTGCTACTCCACAGGTTAATCCAAGTATTTCAAGAAATCTGGTTACAATATGCCCCGCACCAAAATTACTGGAGAGGAAATTCTCATGACGCTTTCGCCATACGATGGGAAGTTATTTTTCGATTTGATGTGGAAGCTGCAATATTATGTTAACCAAAAACACGGCTTCCAGAAAAACATTACGTCAATTGAAGAATACGCCAACCTTGACACCCAAAAGAAATTAAAGGCGCGTAACGAATTATGGAAGGAGCCCGGTTTAATAACGGCATATGTTCTGGAAAACCCCGATCACCTTCCAACCAAAGAACTGCAGATCGTTGAAAGATGGACGCGGTTCATCAAAAGCTCTTTCTTCATCCTGCGCCACCTCAAGAAAGGTTCGATCTTTATCAGTAAGGATGATCTTGTTTATTCTGTACACGGGATTCAGGATCCTTTGGATGAAGTAATTCCTCCCTACGCTCTTCCACAAATGGTGGAAACCATCCTGCTGCCATTCAAAGGAATGATCGTTTATGACGGATTGCTAATAGGATACAAGGTCCATTTTGGGGCAGGAATTCACTCAGATATTAACCACACTTATATGGCGGCAAAACAAAAAAATCGAATAATCACCACTCTTGAACCTGAACTCGCACCCCCAGTCATCAAAAAGACAGGAAAAAACATCACACCTCAGCTCAAGGAGCTATCGGATAATCTGGGGAAATTAAAAGGGAATAACGCGATTCAAAAATCCGCTCTTGCCCTCGCCCTTGTGAGTATTGAGGCGGCCCTGGCAGATACTCAGGACAACCTAACGGCTGACAATATCAGCAGGCAGTCAAACAAAATTATCAAAGCGTCAAAACGCTTGCTCAATTTGCTGGACATTATGAGAGAGGAGTAAAAAGCATTCGAGTCCTTGAATAACTCGAATGCAAGTTTCGACCTACATTTCCTTCATTCCATATGGAAAGCCATAATCGGCCATCTTTTCCATGAAAACTGTTGGCTCGAATGCTTCAGGGCCCAGCACGCCTGCGCATGCCCATTGACCATGTTCGATCAAATCCATGGCGATGACCGCGCTGAAAGCAGTCTGCGCGACGACAGCCTGACATCCCCAGGTTTTCATACATTCTTCATTATCCGCCACCTGATATAGATAGACCTGGCGCGGCTTGCCATCCTTCGTGCCTTTTATCCACGTGCCCGCGCAGGTCTTGCCGGACATTTTGTCGCCCAGGTGGGCAGGGTCAGGCAGACATGCAGCAACAACATCACGCGGCGCAACCTGCATGCCTTTAACGTTGATCTTCTCTTTATTATCCAGACCAAGCATATGCAAGGTTTTCAAAACGCCAATGAATTGGTCACCAAGTCCATACTTAAAAGTGGCACGTTTGGTCTTGACCCAGCGCGGAATGAGTAATACCTCTTCATGCTCCACATTGACTACTTCCACAGGGCCAATTTCGGGAAAGTCAAAAATTTCAGGTTCTGAAAATGGCGGCGTAGTAAACCAACCTTTACCCTCTTCATAGATGACAGGCGGATTTAAACATTCTTCGATGGTTGTCCAAATTGAGAAATTAGGAGCAAATTCATAGCCTTCAATACTGATATTCGCGCCGTCGCGGATTCCCACTTCATCGATCTCATCAAAGAGGTGATCTTGAGCATAACGCGCAAATACATCTGCCATGCCTGGTTCCACGCCGATGCCCACCAGAGCAAGCAGGCTCTTCTTCTCCCAGTCTTTGTCCTTTTCAAATTGATAATCACCAAGTTTGACACCCGTCTGGTTGAAGGGATCAGTTGGGTGCGGCTCTGAAAGTGTCATTGCCATATCCATATATTTCGCACCGACGTTGTACGCAGCGTCAAAGATCTGTTTGTTGAAGACAGGGTCAACTGAATTCATTATCAGGTCAACCTGATATTTTCTCGCCAGCTCTTCAATGCTCTCTCGTTTGCTGGCATCAACGAACTCAACAGGAAAGCGCTTGTTATCGCCAAATTTCTTTTGCACTTCCTCGGCGCGCTTTACGTTGAAATCCGCCAGCACCATGAGTTCCATCCACTTGCGCGGTTTGGCAATGGCGGCAATGGCTTCGCCCACTCCGCCCACTCCGACGAGCAATACTTTCATGAGTTTAGTTCTCCATTTATTTTTATAACTCGCGCAAGCGCGGGTTAGTTTGGTTTTTATATGGGTCGATCAATAGAGTCAACAAATACGCTCTTACAAACGTATCCCCCACGGTCTTAAATATTCGTACTAAAACTTTCATGATCCCTTTCAAGAGGCTCCGCCCAGCGTAAATGTTCGGGGGCAGACAAAGGATGTTGGAAGCCTCAGCAGGCCCAAGGTTGGGGGTGAGGCGAATTCCCAGTTTAGAAATAAATCTCTTTTACTATCTTCAAGTGCATGAAGGATTCTGTCTCGCGGACTCCATCCACTTTTGCTAATTTTTCTGTCATGAATTTGAGCATATCTTCGTGGTCACGGCAGAAGACCTCGACCATAATATCGTACCTGCCGCTGACAACAACAATGTAAACAACTTCATCAAACTTGATCAACTTGTCGGCCACTTCCAGCATTTTGCGGCCATCCGTGCGAATACCTATCATGGCCATGGTACGCTTGCCCATCATGAGAGGGTTTGTGACAGCGACAACTTTGAGATAGCCAAGATCAACAAGGCGGTTGTAACGTTGACGAATCATGCCGGGTGAGACATTTAGCTGTTCGGCAATCTGGGCAAAGGCCACACGCCCATCAACGCGCATTGCATTTATAATATGACGGTCGGTATCGTCCAAGCGATCACGCTGCTCAGAACTGATTATGCTTTCCACGGGCACATATTATACCTTTTTATCATTTTTGTCAATGTTTTTATAACTATTTTTCATAATTTCTATATATTTTATAATTATTGCGCATTCTAGAGGCCCCAGTTATCCATTTTGTGGCTGCATCGAAAGCTATAGGGCATCAATACATGAAAAACATCCTGACAAGCGCAAGCCTGTCAGGATGTTTTATTATTTCTGTGAGACCTTACTTCTTACAGCAACTAACTTCCGCCCTTGACTTCAACCCAAATATCATCATAAAGCGGAGTGGCTTCACCAACATCGGCAATGCGATGACCGTTCGCAATGGCATCTGCGGGTGTGTTGGTGATCGGAGAAGCCATGTAGGCATCATATAACTCGGTTTCATTTGCCTTGGCATACTCAAGTGCCGCAGTATTCGGATTGGTGTAGGGGAAGTCGCGCAGCATCATCCAGAAAATGTCGCCCTGCATGGTGTAGTTCAACCAGGCGTACGCAGCATCTGCATGAGGTGCGTCTGCAAGCATGGCCCAGTTATCCTGCCAAAGGATCGCGCCTTCAGTGGGATAAATGTATTCAATGGCAGGGTTCTCCTGTTGGGCAAGCAAGGCTTCGGCTGTCCAGGTCATGCCTAAGTCGACATCACCGGCGATCAATGCGGTCTTGGGGCTGTCGCTGTCAAAGAGTTTGATGTTCGGCACAAGTTCGGCGAGCTTGTTCTTTGCCTCTTCCAGTTGAGCGGGATCCGTCGTATTCACATTGTAGCCAAGAGTCAACAGGGTTAAACCGATTACGGCACGCGAATCGTCAAGGAATACCATCTTGCCGGCATATTCCTCGTTCCAAAGATCAGCCCATGACTGCGGAACATTTTCCACCGCGGCAGTATTGACCACGATCGCATCTGTACCAGCCTGGTATGGGATAGTGTACTTATTGCCCGGGTCAAACTCAAAATCAAGGTAATTTGCATCGAAATTTGCCAATACTGGCAATTTGGCGTGATCTAGTTCCTGTAGCAAGTCCTGGCGGGCCATTAACGCAATGATATAGTCGGTGGGTTGGACAAGATCATAGTTGGTGCCACCAGCAGAAACTTTGGCGTACATTTCTTCGTTGCTGGAATATTCATCACGGTTGACCGTGATACCGTATACCAGCTCAAAACATTCGACCATCTCAACGGGAATATATTCCGTCCAAACGAAGATGTTCAACTCTGTTGAGGTAACCTCTGCTGGGAACTCAGGTTCCGGGCAGGCGAACCCGGACGAGGTAACCTTGGGGCCATCATCAGCCGGGCCTTCTGTTGCCCCCCCACCGCAGGCTGCCAGCACAAGGCTCGCAACAACGAGCAGGGCCAGTAAATTAAACAAACTTGACTTACGCATCTCTTCCTCCTTTAGAAGATAGAAAATCGATTTGGCACGCGCCATACGTGACGCGAAATACCTGAGGTCAGTTGGCGTTAAGACATTAAGAATGCTGTTTTTGATCGCGATTCTGTATCAACTGCAAAGTCAACACTGCAAAAAACACGACCAATATCCAGACCGTGGAAAGCGCATTGACCTGCGGCGTGATGATACGTCTTAAGAGGCCATATACATAAATTGGCAAGGTTGTGGAACCTGGCCCATTTGTAAAGAATGTGATCACAAAATCATCGAGCGACAGAGTAAACGCCAGAAGCGCACCAGACATGACACCGGGCAGGATCATGGGAAAGGTCACACGGCGAAAGGTTGTCCATTCGTTTGCGCCAAGGTCCATTGCAGCTTCTTCATAGGATTTATCGAACCCTTGTAAACGCGCCTGCACAACCAGGGTTACAAATGGAACCATGAATGCGATATGACTCACCGTCACCGTGCCTATGCCAAGCGAAAGACGGGCATCACCCGCGAGATTGAAAAAATTGTTTGCCCATCCAAAGAATTGGCTGAATAAGGTAAGGATACCGATACCCATGACGATTTCTGGAATTACGATGGGAATATAAAGTGAAAGCTGTGAAAACGGTTTGATCTTAAAGTCATAACGTTGAAGGGCCAGCGCAGCCATCGTGCCAATTATCGTAGCAATGATCGTGGCGGTAAATGCGATTGTCAACGTATTGCCAGCCGCTTCCATGACATCATTATTTTTAGCCAGGTCACAATACCAGTGAAACGGTCCGCATGGGCTGGATTTCACGAGGCTTCCATCCATTACCACGCGCTCACTATAGGCAGGGATGAATCCTTCAAAAGTTACGTTGGCGCGCGATGCATTGAAGGAATATAAAACCAGGCCAACAATCGGCATATACAGAAAAAAATAAACCAGAACTGTCGCAGCGATCACAAAGGGAGAACGGCGGTGGGGGTTCACGCGACTACAATCTCCTCTCCAAACCCAAACTTGCGGGTGTAGAAATATGTGACGATCAGGGTCATTACCATCAAGATCAGCGATGCAGCAGAACCAAAGGTCGGGTCGCGCGCATCCAAAAATTGACGCTGGATCAGGTTGCCCACCAGGATCACCTGGCGGCCACCGAGAATATCAGAGACAATGAAGGTTCCCATTACTGGGATGAACACCAGAATCGTACCCGCCACCACACCCGGCATGGAAAGCGGAAGTGTGACTCGCAGGAAAGTCTTTACGGCATTCGCGCCCAAATCTGCAGCGGCTTCATAAAGGGAATTATCGATTTTTTCGAGCGAGGTGTAAATGGGCAGGATCATGAAAGGCAAGAATTCATACACCATACCCACCAATACCGCGCCCGGCGTATATAACATTTCAAGCGGCGTAAATGGAATATTCAACAAATGCGCCGCCCAGCCGAAAATAATATTGATCGCGCCTTCCTTGCGGAGTAGCATCATCCAGGCATAAACGCGGATGACGAAATTTGTCCAAAGCGGGATCAAGACCATGAACAAAAACATATTGCGTTTTTTCGGGTTTGAACGCGCAATGAAATAAGCCAGCGGATACGCCATTGCGATCACCAGCACGGTTGTGTTGAGTGCCAGGGATAAAGACCGACCAAGGATCTGCATATACAAGGGATCAAAACATGAATTCTGCCCAACGGAGCAATCCGTGCTGTAGCCAAATAAACGGGTGTAATTGCTTAACGAGAAGGTATAGATCACATTCCCATCCGGGCTGCGCTGACCGAAACTCACTATCATTGTTAGGAACAAAGGGATAATAAGCAGAACAAATAACCACAGCGTGGTCGGTAATGCCAGCAATGTCCCCTGTGTGGATTTATTTTCACGAAGTCGCTTCAGCATTTTCAGTCCTTCTTCAAAACCAACGTATTTTCAGGCATGAGCATCAGCCAAACTTCCTGCCCAACAACATAGAATGATTTCGGATCTAAACGAGAAATGCGGTTCTGTTCCAGCACCTTCAACTTTGCACCGTGCGCATCCAAATATACATGCGTATCCGCACCAATATAAACCGTATTCGACACCTTCGCACGGAAAAGATTTTCGCTCTTGGCACTCTTTTCAGTAATGCGGATTTTCTCGGGGCGAATTGAAACGACAACTTCCTCACCTTTGACCAATCCATCGGAAATCGGGACGCCCGTCACTTCAGCATTTAAGGCCTGGATAAAAACACTCGCTTCATTCTTGGACAGGGACTTGATCTTGCCTTCGAGGAAATTAGACTCCCCGATAAAGTCTGCTACAAACTTATTGGATGGGCGTTCATAGATTTCAACCGGTGTACCCATCTGCTGAACCTGGCCTTTGCTCATCACCGCAATACGGTCAGACATGGTCAAGGCTTCTTCCTGATCGTGGGTAACATAGATAAACGTGATACCCAATTGCTGTTGTAGTGCCTTCAACTCAAGCTGCATCTCCTTGCGGAGTTTCAAGTCGAGGGCGCCGAGAGGCTCGTCGAGTAGTAAAACGTCCGGTGTTTTGATCAAGGCCCGGGCAAGTGCGACGCGCTGCTGCTGTCCGCCCGATAACTGCCTGGGGCGGCGGCGATCCATCCCGGTCAGTTGAACCATTTCGAGCGCGCGTCCGACCCGTTTTTTAATTTCATCTTCTTTTGCGCCTTCCATTTCCAAACCAAAAGCCAGGTTTTGGTAAACAGTCATGTGTTGAAAAAGCGCGTAGCTCTGAAATACTGTGTTCACTTTACGCTGGAACGGCGGCGTATGCCCCATGGGATTCCCCTCGATATAAACTTCACCCTCCGTGGGCCATTCAAAACCCGCAATCATTCTCAACGAAGTAGTTTTGCCGCAACCCGAAGAACCGAGCATTGAGAAGAATTCGCCGTTCTTGATCTGCATGGTCACACGATCCACGGCATTCAACTGATTTCCTTCAGGCGTAATAAATTGCTTTACAACATCTCGTAACTCAACTGCAAATTCACTGGCCATCTATCTTCTCCGCGTTGGGTATCTTAAGACCTGACAGGTTTCCATAAATTCTTAACCAATCGAACAGATTTTGATACACTGAATCTCAATTAATCAGAGTCGTAACAAAACCTGTCAGGTCTGTTACATTGTCCTGCTCATTTCCTGCAATACATCGCTCAAACGGTCAAGCAATGTATCTATTTGTTCCTGTGAAATAATCAGAGGCGGCTCAATACGAATGGTTTGTGCGCTGGTGAGTGTGCCAGCGACCAAAATATTACGCTTGAACAACCCCGAAGCAACTTTATAACCGATCTCAGGTGTTTTAAAGTGCATACCGATCAATAAACCTTTGCCGGTAATTTTCTCATAAATTTGTGGATACTGCGATACGAATTTCTCCAAATTTTTGATAAGGTATTCGCCTTTCTCAGCAGCCTTTTCCCACAAACGCTCACGCAAGGTGACATGAATGGCAGAGATCGCAGCAGAACAAGCCAGCGCACCACCGCCCGTGGTAGTAGTGTGCATGAACGGGTTTGGATACATCATCGGGTGGAAAATTTCTTCCGTTGTAGTCACCGCGCTGATTGGCATCACACCACCGCCAAGGGATTTGGCGGTTGTCAAAATATCAGGCACAACATTCCAATGTTCCACACCCCATAGTTTTCCTGTGCGGCCTAAACCTGTTTGCACCTCATCAGCTATTAACAGCACACCATATTTTTTCGTTGCGGCACGAATGCGAGGCCAGAAATCATCAGGCGGGACAATGGCCCCCGACTCGCCTTGAATTGGCTCAAACATCACCGCCGCAACACCAATGCCGACTTTCTCGCAAATTTCAAGCTGCTTCTCGACAGCATCCGCATCACCAAACGGGACGTGATACACCTGCCCCGCGTACATGGGCCCCATTGGTGTGCGGAAATCCGCTTTGCCCATCAATGAAAGCGAACCCATGGTCTTGCCATGGAACGCTCTCACACCCACAATGAATGCTGTCTTGCCTGTATAAAGTTTTGCGATCTTCATTGCGGCTTCATTGGCTTCTGTGCCGCTCGCTGCGAACCAGCTATATTTCAAATCACCGGGCGTGATCGAAGCAAGTAACTTCGCCAGTACGCCGCGCAAGGGGTCTATCAATTCCTGCGAAGGCATCGGTGAGCGATTTAATTGTGCCTTCACGGTCTCAACTACATCGGGATGACTCCAACCCAGATCCATCATGCCATAGCCGCCGAGGAAATCCAAATACTCGCGCCCAAGCACATCCTTGAATACCGCGCCTGAGCCACCCCACTCCACTGACGCCCAATCACCTGCCTCAGTTACAGATTTGCGATACTCCAGCCAGTTACGGTTGTAATGCTCGGCAAAATTATTTTTTGATTCATCGATGATCTTATAGGCTTCCTCCTGTGAAGGAAACTCATTCTTCTGGATCAAGTCTATCCAACGTGATGAATAATCTAATGCGTCTTCGTAATCGTATGCCATAAAAATCCTTTTATCTTCGGAGTGCGAAGTCTTCTGACTTCGCACCAACATCAGGAGATGTTGGACTCCGTTAAAACTTTCTGCTCCATTCCTTGGGCCACCTCTCCACCACAACTTTCTTTTGTGTGAAGAACTCAACCGCGTCCATACCCTGTCCGTGCATGTCACCAAAGAAGCTATCTTTCCAACCGCTGAACGGGAAGAAAGCCATCGGCGCGGCAACACCGATATTGATGCCGATATTGCCCGCATCAGCTTCGTACCTAAATCTGCGGGCGGCATTTCCACTGGTTGTAAACAGACTGGCTTGATTTCCATATTGTCCGCTATTCACCAATTGGATGGCTTCATCGATGGTATTCACATGCATGAGACTTAACACCGGCCCGAAGATTTCCGTTTTTGCAATTTCGCTTCCCGGCTGGACCTGGGAGAGGATCGTCGGTCTGACGAAGGATCCACGCTCGTAGCCTTTCACCACCGTTCCACGCCCATCCACAGGCACGCCAGCGCCTTCCTTCGCGCCAAGCGAGATCAATTGCTCAACACGCTGTTGTGAGGCCATGTTGATGACGGGTCCCATTTGAATCCCAGAGTCCATGCCATAACCAACTGTCCTTGATGAAGCCGCATCGCAAATTAATTCATTAAACATATTGCGCGACTCGCCCACGGTCACAGCCAGGGAAACTGCCAGGCAGCGCTGACCAGCGCACCCGAAGGCTGAATCGGCGACGATCTTCGTCGCCATCTCCATATCCGCATCAGGCAAAATAATGACTGGATTCTTTGCTCCGCCTTGTGCTTGAACACGTTTGCCATGTGAAGCGGCAGTTGCATAAATATATTTTGCAGTATTGGTCGAACCGACAAAAGTGATTGCGCGAATAGCGGGATGCTCAAGAATGCCATCCACAGTTTCCTTCGCACCATTGACCAAATTCACCACGCCCTTCGGAAAGCCGACCTCTTCGATGAGTTTAAAAATGAATTGCATGGTCGTCGGCACTTTTTCGGAAGGCTTCACGATGTACGTATTGCCTGCTGCAAGCGCGTAAGGCAGGTACCAAAATGGGATCATGCCAGGGAAGTTGAAAGGCGCGATGGTGGCACACACACCAACTGGCTGGCGGATCATGATCTCATCGATGCCAGGCGCGATGTCTTCCACGAATTCGCCCTTGCTCAAATGCGGCATCCCGCAGGCAACTTCGATGTTTTCATAAGCACGGACCATCTCAGCTTTGGCTTCTTCAAATGTCTTGCCCGCTTCGTCCGTGATGAGTTTTGCAATTTCATCACCATTCTCGCGCATGAGGTTTCGCAGCTTGAATAAATATTGCACACGGTCATTGACGGGCACACGCCGCCACGAAACATAGGCATCGTTGGCCGCCTTCGCCGCCGCATCCACATCCGCCTTCGTGCCGAGTGGAGTCTTCGCGATCACGTCACCCGTTGCAGGGTTGATGACATCAAAATATTCTTTGACGGTGGGCTTGACCCATTCGCCGTTTATATAATTTAGAATTTCCATAAATTCACCTCATGCAACGGCATAGCGAAACAATGAACAGCTTTAACTACTTCAAGACTCGCTGTGCCCCTACGCATCAAACAACCATCTTATCCAGCAACTCCGCCAGACCCTCATCCAGCAAATTCAAGCCCGCATCCAGTTGCTCTTCGGTGATAACCAGGGGAGGCACAACGAATAAGATGTTCTTGAAGTTGAAAACATATACGCCATTGGCAACCAGGAAATTCTTCAAGGCAGCTATATCCATTGGCTCTTTCGTTTCACGATTCTTCACCAACTCCAAAGCAGAGAACATGCCAATGTAGCGCACATCACCCACGGATGGATGTTTGGCCTTCAATTCTTCCAGCCGCTTGCCAAGATGCTCACCAACCTTTTTGGCGTTGTCAAAAATCTTTTCTTCTTCGTACGCTTCAATCGTGGCGAGTGCCGCGGCGCAGGCGAGGGCATGACCGTTATAAGTAAGCCCTGCGGACAGCATATGACTATCAAAATATTTTGCAATATGCTCGCGGACAATAACTGCGCCAAGCGGGACATATCCAGAAGTGATGCCTTTCGCGGTTGTGATGATGTCTGGTGTAACGTTCCAGTTATCCACGGCAAACCATTCGCCCGTACGACCCCAGCCAGACATAACCTCATCTGATATCAGCAGAATTCCATACTTATCGCAAATTTCTCTCATGCGAGGCCAGTATTCATCGGGCGGAATAATGAGTCCATTTGTGCCTGTTACCCCTTCTAGAATGATCGCGGCAATCTGATCTGGGCCTTCGTGTTGAATGACCTCTTCCACGTGGCTGATGCACTCGCGATGACAGGCATCCTTCGTCCAACCGAATGGACAGCGGTAACAATACGGGTCGAGGATATGAACAACACCAGACATGGCAGGCTCGGCGGGCAAGCGGCGATAATCACCGGTCAATGCAATAGCGCCGTGAGTTGCGCCATGATAGGAGCGATAACGAGCCAGGATTTTATGCCTGCCAGTGAATTGACGCGCAATCTTGATCGCATTCTCATTAGCTTCCGCGCCACCCAGTGTAAAGAAGGTTTTCTTCAAATCACCTGGTGTGATCTCGGCCAGTTTTTTGCCTAACAATCCGCGTGGTTCGGTTGCAGCGCCGGGGCTAACAAAGGTCAACATAGCAGCCTGGTCTTGAATGGCCTTCACAACTTTGGGATGTTGATGCCCTACATTGGTATTCACCAATTGCGAGGCAAAATCAAGATAGCGTTTTCCATCTGCGTCCCAAAAATAAACGCCTTCGGCCTTGGTTATTGCGATAGGGTTTACCTGTCCCTGATTAGACCAGGAGAAAAAGGTATATTCTTTATTGAGGTCAATGATTTCTTTGGAAGTCAATTCATTTGCCATAATGGTTATCCTCGCTAAACGTCGAAGGTCAAAAGTCTAAAGTCGTTTGACCTTCGACGTTCGACGTTTGACAATTTACTGCTTTACTTCCTTCACGATCTCGGCATAGACATTTAATGTCTCATCAATATCGATATCGGAGTGTTCGTAACATAGAAACCACGGTTCGCGTGCATCGTGATCTGGCATGATGCCGCGAGTGATAGCTTTATCCGCAAGCCTGAGGTAGAGGTCATGGTCGCTCTTGGCCCAGTCCCGTTGACAGGTAACAGACTCAATATTCAGCGAGAACGAGAACATAGCAGGGTAGCCTGTGAAGACAACAGGGATATTGTTCTCTTCAAAAATTTCCTTCAATCCGTCCATGAGACGTTGTCCGCGTTTTTCGATGGTTTTCAAAATAGGTTGGGATTTCAATAAGCTCAATGTGGCATACGCGCCCGCAATACCAGGCTTGTTATTTGTATACGTTCCGCCTTGTGCCACACCCTGCCCAATAATAGACATGATCTCCCGTTTGCCGCCGAAAGCCGCTACGGGGTAACCATTGCCCAAAGCTTTGGCATACGTGACTAGGTCCGGTTTGAGGCGGTAGTATTCCTGCGCGCCGCCATTCGCAATGCGGAAGCCCGTCTTGACCTCATCCAAAATAAAGACACAACCATATTCTTCGGTTTTCTGGCGGATGAGTTCGAGGAATCCATCCTGCGGATTGATGGCCGCGCAATTGCCCTGACATGGTTCCGAGATCACGGCGGCGATTTGTTCGCCACAGGAACGCATCACACGCTCGAAGCCATCAAAGTCGTTGAATGGTAAAGTGATAATGAATTCGCGCATGGCTTTTGGAATGCCAGAAGAGGCCGGCACAGGGATCGGGCTGCGACGATTGCCATAGGCTTCCACCGGCGCATAAGTTGACCAAAGAGTATGGTCGTGGAAGCCGTGATAATTGCCTTCAAATTTTAGAATTAGGTCGCGGCCAGTAAAGGCGCGCGCTACACGAATGGCGTGCATGGTGGCTTCGGTGCCAGAACAAGCCATGCGCACCATGTCAATCGCGGGAGACATCTCAACGATCATCTCTGCCACGGCAATTTCAAGCTCGCCCGTCATGGCGAAGAGTACGCCTCTTTGAATTTCTTCTATCACCTTTTGGTCAACTTCATCGTAGGAGTGGCCCAAAATAACAGGCCCGAAGGCCATTCGATAATCAATATATTTTTTGCCGTCTACATCCCATAAATAGCCGCCCTTGGCTTTCTCTACATAAGGAGTAATACCATCACCCCAAAAACGAAAATTGGAATTCACCCCCAGGGGCACAACCTTTTGCGCGCGCTGCTGCAATGCTTGCGTCTTCGAACCGAACATACACTCTCCTTCAATGGATTATTTGGATGCTGTTACTGATTCGTTCTCGGACAATTCATTCGCGATTCGCTCAGGCACGCGCCACTGATACACATCCTTAAGAATGATCGGCACAATGGAAGTTGTGGTCTTGCGAACCCCAGGGACCTTGCGAACTACTTCGGTTACGAAGTGATAAATTTCCGCCGTATCTTTTGCAACCACCTGAATACTGATATCGTTCTGGCCGATGCCGCAGGCAACGTATGTAACATTTTCAAAGGCGGCCATCTTCTTCGCCACTTCCAGGATCAGATCTGACTCAACTTCCAGCCAGATATCGGCTTTGATGGTATAGCCAAGCGCCTCTGGGCTGACCACGGCGCTGATCTGGATTACCCCTTCATCGATCATCCTATCAATACGATAGCGGACGGCGCGCTCAGAAATATCACCCATGCGGCGCGAAATCTCAGAGGCGGACATTCGCCCATCTTCAAGAAGCAAATTGACGATTTTTATATCTGTTTTGTCGAATTCATACATATTTTAACCACATCTCTTCCGAAAGCAACACGCGAAATATACCTTACGGTCTTTTAATCGTCAAGGGAAAAATAAGAAAGAGTGCTATGCCATTCCCCATTCGGGGACGATGTGCGAGGAGGGCACTTGCACTTTCCGACGACATCGTACCCGAATGGGGAAGCAATCCCCTCGCTGAGTTGGAGATTGCTCACCGCACTGGCCACGGCGCAAGTGTTGGGCAAAGAGCAAGAATGCCCTCGCAACGACAGGCATTCGCAGTGGCGACTTTCGTCGCTCTTGAGTCAAACGACTAAAGTCGCTACTACGTTTTCGTGAAGCGCTGATAGGCAATCGTTAAAAAATCTATCTTTAATCATCTAGCCAATAATTCCTGGATGCATTATTATCGCGGCTTCGCACAATTAGAGGATCGCGCATGTCAATCATCAAATTTTCCGAGATTCAAGGCATATCAAAGATCGTAAAAACGAAAGACCTTCAAATTGAGCTGGCTTCCAAACCCATAAAATATTATCGGCATGGATGGCAGTCCTGGTCGCTGGCCGCGTGGACCGATCTAAATCCGATGCCAATACCCAAGCCTGATATCTTTTACCCTCTGCAAGTGGATACGCAGCATGTTCGCAAAACGATTCCCATTGGCTCATGGGTGGGCGCAGTGGAATTCGAGGATGGCAGCATCCTTCTGCTGGGCGCGCTTGCCACAGATGCGTATGTATCCCTCGTCGAGAATCAGCTATCAGGGTGGAGTGAGGCGGATGATATCGAGTGGTTCATGGCTCATGGGCAGGAGCAAGTCGTTTTCAATCAATATGCCGAAGAGTTGGGAAATCGTTTTGGAAAGATAAAAAAGAATGGCGCGCCGCGCGTCTGGTGCTCGTGGTACAGCTTGTACACCATGATCGACGAGCAGATTCTTTTTAAAACTTTTGACGAGTTGGGCGACCTGCCTTTTGATGTTTTGCAAGTGGACGACGGCTGGCAGGTTTCAATTGGCGATTGGGAAGCAAACCGAAAATTTTCTTCGGGCATGAATGCGCTGGCTGAAAAAATAAAATCGACGGGCAGAAGGGCGGGCTTGTGGCTTGCGCCATTGATCGCTGTAAGATCATCCAAACTTTTCCGCGGACATTCGGATTGGTTTTTGAAGGATGAGCGCGGGCGATTCGTTTCTGCAGGATTCAATTGGGGTGAGCAGTTGTACGCGCTCGACACAACGCATCCTGACGTAATCTCGTGGCTGGTTGCGCTCATGAAGCGGGTTCGCAGTTGCGGCTTTGACTATCTCAAACTGGACTTTTTATATGCAGGCGCGTTGAATGGCAAACGCTACAAAGACATGCCGCGCGAGGCGGCCTATCGCGAGTCACTGCGGGTGATGCGCGAAGCCATGGGCGCGGACGCGTTCTTCCTGACCTGCGGCACGCCCATCCTCCCTGCCATTGGGCTATGTGATGCCATGCGCATTGGCCCCGATGTTTCGCATGATTGGGAAAAATACCGCGACGCAACCCTGCTATACAACTTCACCACACCTGGCACAAGGAACGCCATCCGCACGGTGGTTCATCGTTTGTGGTTAAAGAATTTATTGCACATAGACCCTGACGTGGAATATTTTGAATCAAAAGAAAATTCACTGGCCGAGGAGCATAAGCTCCTTTTGCAAGACCTGGCGTTGATCTGCAACTTCAAAGCCACCTCCGACCTGCCGCAATGGATGACGGAGGCGGAGCGTGGGCAAGTCCGAGCTTTCTTGAACGCCACACCAAAGATAACGCAAGAGAGCCGCTACGTCTTCCGCCTAGATGACCGCTCTGTGGATTTTACTTCCACAGTTTCATTCCCTGAAATTCCGAGAGGCTTTGTATTACTTTGGGCAAAATTCCTAGGTTGGCTGGGCAGTTTCCCGTTCGTGCTGAGGACACTTAAATCAATGGACGATAAGGCGCTAAGAAAAAGAAGAGCAAGTCTGTAATCACATACACTAAAGCGGGAAAGGCTTGAAACCTTGCCCCCTTTCGCATTTGTGACAAATAACCGATGAATCGGGGCGAGAGAACCTTTTTACTATCACTGATTGACAAAACATCTTAGGCAGCCCGAATTGCTTGTAAGGATACTGAACTGAATCTGAACAAGCCTATTCTTGTCTTCACGATGATTACCCTACTGGGCTGTGCGCAAGCCACCAGCCCGTTTAGTCTTATTCATAAAGCAATATCTGTCTACTTGTGCATCTTGGTCGGCAAAGCCTCTATTTGTCATAAGTTCGGGGTTACTTTGGTCAGTTCTTACGCCGAGTTGTTGAAATTGGCTTGGTTTTGTGCCACAATTTCTTAAAGTTATTGGTATGGGTTAACCATCCATGTGGGTTCGGTTGTTTCGGTCATGGTTTCTGGTGCAAGAAAGAGCCGCCTCAAATTAGGTGTACAAGATAGGCGGAGTGTTGCCCCCGCCTAAGGGGTTCCAGTCCCAAAAAGTGCTTCTACCGTTGAGTCTTTTCCGCCAAATCACCGACCTGCCAGTATCTCCTAATGGGGACGATGACGCAAATTGGCGGGCGGTACATCAGTTGAAGGAGCGAACATAATGAAGAGATATATCTACATCTCCATTTCGATGATGACTATATTGGGTCTATCTGGCGGGTGCGCGTCTCCTACCCCAAAGGCCACCTCCACCCCAACACAAGGCGATGTGCAAACTCATGTACTGATCGATGGTCAAGGTGGGGACTGGGAGGCATATCCTGTAACTGGCACGGACGTGGAGGGCGACCAAAGAATCAATACGCCTGACTTGGGCGAAGTACGCGCCTTTAGCAATGATCGCTATCTTTACCTTTTCATCCGCCTGTACACGCAGGGCGCAACCGATCACTATGACATCTTGATGGATGTGGATGGCGGAGAATCCAATTTTCAGGTCAGCGTATGGCCTGAGAAGAACCAGGCTGTTTTCTCGACATTTCCTGTAACAGGTGATATGCAACCGCTGGCCGGGCTATCCGCTGCGCAAGATGATGTGATCGAGGTGAAAATGCCGCTCTCGGCTGTTGGTAACCTGCCGATCCGCTCCATTTTTATTCAGACATGGATGAGCGGTGAAACCGGCGATATGATCGAGGGGCTGTCAGTTACGCTGGTAGAAGAAACCGATCCTGCTAAAGCGGGAGCCTCCAATCCTACCGCGGTCGTGTT
Organism: Candidatus Villigracilis sp.; assembly: GCF_057083605.1. Taxonomy (NCBI): domain Bacteria; kingdom Bacillati; phylum Chloroflexota; class Anaerolineae; order Anaerolineales; family Candidatus Villigracilaceae; genus Candidatus Villigracilis; species Candidatus Villigracilis sp. The sequence goes on from NZ_JBXMTI010000114.1 coordinate 29,453, forward strand.
GCCCATACCAACCGCAGCACTAACACCGTCCGCACCTGCCACCGAGCGCCTGGGTCACGTTTGGATCTCGGAAACAGACACGCTTGCAGAATATGCGTACCGCTCATTCCTGCAGATTCCAGCGGGAATAGTTTGGGGACCGGACAACATGCTCTACGTCGCTGATTGGACTGGCCGCCATGTGGTGCGCGTCGCAAAAAATGGGACGATGGACGATCTGGCATTCCTGAATACGGTAAGGGAGTTTCAGCTAGCCGGTCCGCGTGATCTTGGCGGTCCGCGCGACGTTGATTTTGATTCGCAAGGCAACCTTTACGTCAGTAATCAGGACTACATCTTCCGCATCACTCCAGACGGACAGGTCACAAATCTCTGGGGCGTAAAGGGCAATCCCGTTGGCAGTATCGCCATCAGTCCGGCAGATGAGCTGTATTACACAGACCGTGCACGAGCCGAGGGCGCCCTGCTCAAATGGCATGGCAGCATGTCTGATATAGTCGTCAGCAATTTGTCAATGGCGCAGAACATCGTCTTCGGACTCGACGGAGCACTTTATCTCACACAAACGCGCCAGAGTCAGGTTTGGAAGGTGGACGTAAATACTGGCACGATGACAGTCCTTGCAGAGAATGTGTGCAGTTTCGATCCCTGTTTTCTTGCGGTGGACAAGGAAGGCGATATCTGGGCGCGCGGTATCAATCGCTTGAGCCAATGGACGCCCGCTGGAGTCGAAAAACCATTCGTTGTGGACGGGCAACGATATTCGGGAGGAAACTTCCCCGACCACACTCCGGGGGGCATCGCCTTCGATGACGAGGGAGGATTGTGGGTCGCATCCTACAACTCGAAACTGATCAGGCTCGCGCCAGTCACCCCCGGGCAGTCTGACCCTGAATTTACGACCAAGGTGATCGCTGCCGGCTTTGAAGCATCAGACCTGGAAGTTGGGCTCAATGGGGAAATCTACGCCAGTGAGACCAATACCAATCAGGTCCTGCGCATCAACCCCGACGGTGGAATGGTTAGTGTTTTCGATCATTCAAATATAGGTGGAGGACGCACCGGTCTGGCGGTGGATGAAAATGGAATCGTTTATGTGGGTTTACCCAACGGTGAGATCGTCCGAATCGAAACGGATGGGGCAGCCACGCATTATATAAGCCTGTACGCGCACCGCATGACCTTTGGCGCGGACGGCGCACTATATGCTGTTGCAGGAGACTTTGGAAAGAGCAAATCCATTGTCCGCATAACTGGTGTGGATACATCTGAAGTAATTGCAACTGAAATTAGTGGAATCCCTTTAGGCGACGGCGAATCGCATATCAGTCCAGCGCAAGACAAAGGGCTGTATGTTTTTATCGAAGAGACACGCGACCTGCTCTTTATGGATTTTAACGGACAGGGGAATTTGATCACGAACGTCAGTTCGCTTGGCGGTGGCGGACCGGCTCTCATGGCCGCCTCACCCATTACTGGCGAGATCTACCTGATCCCTAATGGACCTTACATCCTATTTCGCATTGACCTCAATGGTCAATCCACAGAAATGGCATCGCCTGTCATCGGCGACCCCTGGGGAATGGTCGTCAGCCGTGATGGACGATGGTTATATATTGCAGAGTCGGGCGCGGTGGATAAAATCCCGCTTTCTGCAGGAGCACCGTAAGGAGCTGTGCCCGTCAGCAATATCAAGGGATATAAAACAGGACTCACTCCGAAATTAATCTTTCGCGGGTGAGTTTCTTTCTAGCCCAAAATGGGGCGTTAAAAAACGCTGACTTTGCCTTTTATCGGCGAAATTCAGCGTTCATCGGCGCCCCAATTACTCATCTTACACAGTGTCATTCTGAGCGGCAGCCGAGGGTCGCCACGATAATCTCAGAGATCCTCGGCTGCCGCTCCGGGAATCACGGCTGGGTGCATAAGGTGAGTTGATTATGTATTATCAGGTTTCAAATATTGCCTACTTAAATATTTTGTCGCTCTTTGCCGCCATTACGAAATCGTTTTTGTGCAATCCCTTCACAACGTGAGTCCACCATTGCACGGTGACCCTGCCCCACTCGGTGATGATTAACGGGTGATGATCCTCTTCTTCAGCGATCACGCCGATCTTGTTCGTGAACCCAAGGGCTTCCACAAAATTCTTGAATTTGAAGATCCGCTCCAAGCGTTTGATGCCATCCACTTCTTTGATCTGCCATTCCGCTACTTGCGGATGCAGGTCAGCGATCTCGGCATCGGTTAAGGGCGGGTCGCCAGCACGACAGGCGACGCATTTTCCAGAGGCAAGTTTGTTCATTTTATTCACTCCTTCTAAAAGATTGGCAGCAGGTGAAGAATTCCGCCAATCAGGAAAATAACCGTTAAACTATTGGAAACCCAGTTCCGCAGGCCAAAGAAGACAATCTGCTCGATGGCTCGCATGAACCAAAAGATAGAAAACGCGGCTAGCAGTGTCTGACCGAGGCTGGTCACAACCAATTCCGCCTGAAATACGAATAACACAACCGCCATCAGCAGAAACACATAGGTCAAACGCAAATTCAGGATTTGCATGACCGAGCTATTAACATGGGTCAAAGAGGCAAGGTCTTCCTTCCAGTGGAATATCTTCCAGAAGAGAAGATGAAAAAAGGCAAAGCCCAGGTTGTAAATTGCGCATACAACGAGCCAAGGATTCATAAGGTTTTTTAATCCTATCATTTCTTCGGCATCTTTCAAGTAATCCTCCATGCTATTAGGCGTGGATAGATTGCGAATATTATTGAAGTTGTCGCGGTCTAATTGCCAATTAACGGGATTGTAGTCAATGTATTTGGTGATTAACTCCCATTCCTTTTCATTTCGAATAATGTGTTCGTAATAGTTCCTTTGCCAAACAGGAAATCCATTTGTGCCGCGCATAAGATTGATTCGATATGCAACAGCAGATTTATAGGAACGGATGATGGTGGGGGTGGAATTTGGAATCATTTTTCCAAATTTTTGTTGATTCTTGGTAGGGGCATAGCGGGACGATTCTTCGTCTAGGTTCTGCAAGTCCTCCGCTATGCCCCTACGGTCAGACTCGATGATTTGAATAATTCCATGCTCATGATTCGGCATCAATACGAATGCACCTAATTCAATATTGGGAAATCGCTTTGGCAATTTCTCCCATTGCTGCTTTGCCACCAGACCAAATTTGCTTAATTTCATTTCCCCATCAACAACCTCGCCAAAAAGATGCTCACGTTGATGTGAACAGATCGTTATGAAATACGCACCTGCTTGTGTGTAATCGTATCCCTTCAGGCGAATGGATCGGCGGTGATGAATTTCTGGGTTGTATTTCATAAATAACTCCGTAGGGGCATAGCGGGACGAACTCTTGTCAAAGTTCTGCAAGTCCTCTGCTATGCCCCTACAATTACATTAGATTCTTCAAATCTTCCAACTTATCCAGTCGCACACGCAATACGCGCCTGCCTGCGGCGACTAGCGCTTCGTAATCACCCAGCGCCTGCGCATGGAGCAATGTGCCAAAGGTTAAACCTTGTGTGGGAATTTCCATATCATTCTCAGCATCGTACACAACTTGGATAATCAATCCTTTATTCGGGCCGCCCTTGTGGAATTGACCTGTCGAATGTTGAAAGCGTGGACCAAAACCAGCAGTGACGGCGCATTTTGTCTTTTCACGGATCGCAATCCGCAGTTTTTGGAGCATATCGATCATTTCGTTATTGCGCGGCAGGTATGCATTGATCGTGATGAAGTCGCCAGCCTTTGCGCCAGATATAAATTTATCCAAGGCGGGTTTGGCATCTTTCCCATCCACCAGATCCACTTCGGCTAGTTTGCCAGTTTGCTGAAAATCCTTGATCTTGGCCAGTGTGCGGAGTTTGCTATCCTGCACGTCAGGCTGGTCAAAAGTGTTAATTCCCAAAATATGGCAGGCCGTTGAAATCGCGATCTCCCATCTGTAAAACTCCGCGCCTGCATCGTAGGGATTGGTAATTTGTAATTCGATCACGGGGAAACCCGCGCTCTTCAAAGAGGCAATACCAGCATCCAATTCGCCATTATTTCGCAGATATACAAACAGGCGATCATCTCCATAAACTTCAGGTACGCCTAAAGGTTCTAAGGCCACGGGCAGGATTCCCTTCCCCTGCTTGCCACTGGACTCGGCAACCACTTGCTCGATCCAATTTGCCAAGGCGGATACAGGCGCATCAGACAAAATCGTGAGCTTGTCTCTGCCCGCGAGAGCAGACTCTCCAAGTAAGGCTCCTAATGCAAAGCCAGCGCTATATGTTGGCTTTGACGCACTACTTATTTTTTCAGCAGACGTCAACAATTTTTCGATGTCCATGCCAAGCAATGCCGCAGGAACAAGACCGAAATCAGTCAATGCTGAGAAGCGGCCACCCACATTCGGATCGGGGTTGAATATTTTTCTAAAGCCGCGCTCTTTTGCGAGAGTCTCTAATGATGTGCCAGAATCGGTAATAGCAATGAAGCGCGAGCCATTTCCGTTGCTTAATTTCCAAACATAATCGAATGCGGCCATTAACTCTGCAGTGCCGCCTGATTTGCTGGCGACGATATACAGCGATTTCTCTGGCGGATAATTCTCAAAGGCGAGCTTCACTTGCTGTGGGTCTGTCGAATCCAGAATAGCAAGGGATACTTTTGCTTCGATTTTTGCGCCTGCCAACAACGAACTTAACACTTCACCAGTCAGTGACGAGCCGCCCATGCCGATCACGAGGACACGATCAATGCCTTCATCGTGGACTTGTTTTGCAAAGGATAAATATTCATCGAGGCGTTTGCGTGCATCGTCGATTGAGTCAAGCCACCCGAGCCTGATCTTCACTTCGGACTGGCCTTCGGGGTCGCTTGTCCATAGGGTTGGGTCATGCGCCCAGAGGCGGGCGGGGACAGAGTCCATTTCCAGTTGAGATAAACGTTCGGAAACGGAATCAGCTAAAGGTCCAAGCGAAGAGACGGCGTTCTTCCTCCGCTCCTCAATGGCTGCAAAAAGAGAGGTCAGCGAGTCTGCAAATGATTTCACACCCTCTTCTTCCAACTCTTTTGTAACCGTGCTCATGGAAATGCCCTGCGCTTTGAGTTGCGGAAATACCTCTTGCGATTCTTCGAGGCCGCGCGTGATCGTCAACGCAGCAGCGCCGTGATCTCGAAAGGCTTCGAGCGTTGCAGGTGGAACAGTATCAACAGTATCGGGGCCGATCAGGTTATCGACATAATAGGTATCGGGATAGGCGGGATTCTTCGTGCCAGTGGATGCCCAAAGCGGGCGTTGAACACGCGCGCGAAAGCGAGCCTTGAGAGTTGCAAAACGCGGAGAGGTAAAAATGGATTCAAAGGCTTCGTATGCAAGCTTTGCATTTGCGATTGCAGCCTTACCGCGCAGAGGGGAATCTTTGGGCAGGCGCGGATCGATCTTCGTATCCACGCGCGAGACAAAGAAAGATGCAACCGAAGCAATTTGTTGGACAGGCAGGTTTTGAGCAACGCGATCTTCAAGCCCTGCAAGATAGGCGTCCATCACTGCGGCGTAACGATCAAGCGAAAAAATCAGCGTGATATTGATATTGATACCTGCCGCAATGGATTGACGAATGGCAGGAATGCCTTCACGGGTGGCAGGGATTTTCACCATCAGGTTCGGACGATTGACGCGCTCCCATAATTCCTTTGCCTGTTTGATGGTGCCTTCGGTATCGTTTGCAAGGGCCGGGCTGACCTCGAGACTCACAAATCCATCAGCCCCTTTGGTTTCATCATACAAAGCATGAAAAAGATCGCAGCCATCTTGTATGTCTTCAATGGCAAGCTGCCAAAAAATCTTTTCAGAATCCCAGCCAGCCCATGCCAGCGGGATCAATGCAGCGTCATAATCATGTGTTTTGCTGATGGCATTTAGGAAAATTGTCGGGTTCGAAGTAACGCCGCGAATATCCCCTCGTTCGATCATGGCTTTTAGCTCACCGTTCACGATCACTTTTCTTTGAATATTATCAAGCCAGAGGGATTGTCTGAGGGATGTTAGTTTTTGAATGGGGTTCATGAGGGCTCGTTTCCAGGTTTAACAGTTAGAAGGTTTGAAGGTTGAAAAGTTAGAAAGTTGGCATGTTTAAAAGTTACACTTCATACTCTGCGGTATCTTCCTTGATTCGATGAGATTGTGGGTGGCTTTCGAGATAATCGATAAATCGGAAAAGCTGGCGCGAAGCCTTTTCGGCCATTTGAAAAAGTTTGGAGAATTCTTCTTCGGTCAAATAATTCACATCACGAGACACATACAGTTGTGAACGCACTTCACCCGCTGACGCCTTGGCTATTTCCAAATATCGAATAAATAAAGCCTGAGTTTTGCTTTCAAACCCCTCGGCAATATTGCTCATCACTGAAACGGATGCCCTGCGAATCTGATCTTTCAATCCATAATCTCTAGCGAGTTTGCCGTTCTCTATAATGGAATAAACCAATTTTGTTAGCTCACGAGCGGTCTGCCATGCTTCTATCTCTTCAAAGCAAGTAATCGTCGGCATAATTTTCCTTCAAGTACACAAATATCCAAGCTGTGTGTTTTGCAGATATTCAACTTGCGAACTTTCAAACCTGCCAACTTGTCAACTTGATAATTTGTTAACTATCTTTTTCCATTTCTATGATTTTGGCAACTCGGCGTGCCAGTCTTTCGCCCCCGTCATCATTGCCGAGATAACGTGCCATCAAAAACGCAGGCACTAAAACTTTAACCAGCTCGGGGCCGATCACGCGGCCACCCAAACATAATACATTCATATTATCGTGCATTACACCTTGTGCAGCGGAATAAGTATCATGGCAGATCGAAGCGTAAACGCCTTTCATTTTATTGGCCGCAATCGCCGCACCCACTCCAGAACCGCAAACTAAAATTCCGCGCTCGGCCCTGCCCGACTGAACCTCCTCCCCCACTTTTTTTGTGAAGTCGGGAAAGTCTACCGAATCAGCGCTGAAGGTACCCACATCGATCACTTCATGACCAGAAGCCTCAACCGACTCGATCACAACATTTTTCAGCGGGAACCCCCCATGATCGCAACCTATTGCTATTTTCATATAAACTCCTCATGTCATTGCGAGGGCGACAGCCCGAAGCAATCTCATCATCGTGTTAGAGATTGCTCACCGCACTGGCGCGCGGCGCAGGTGTCGTCGGAAAGAGTACGAGCCCTCCTCGCAACGACATCTAAAGTTCTTTTGCCTTCGCAACTACATTCTCAACCGTAAACCCAAGGTTCTTGAATATATCTTTATACGGAGCGGATGCACCATAACGTTCGAGGCTGATAACGGACTTTGCGTATCTTTCCCAGCCCAAACCTGCCCCTGCTTCGACAGCGAGTCTCTTCTGGATGTTTTTCGGCAACACCGACTCGCGATAAGCCTCATCCTGTTTCTCGAACAGTTGCCAGCTTGGGAATGAAACCACGCGCACGCCCATGCCTTCATCTGCAAGTTTTTGCGCCGCTTCAAAAATAAGACTTACTTCTGAACCAGATGCTATTAATATGATTTCAGGCTTGCCAAAATCCTTCAAGACATACGCGCCCTTGTCAACTGGCGCGGAGATGGTATCCAATGTTGGTAAGGCCTGGCGGGTCAGTGCCAACAGGGTCGGGCCATCGCGTCTTTCAATGGCTATCTTCCAGGCTTTGACCGTTTCATTTGCGTCCGCAGGACGGATCAGCACCAGGTTCGGAATCAAACGCAATGACATCAAATGTTCAATAGGCTGATGGGTTGGCCCATCTTCGCCAAGGCCAACGCTATCATGTGTGAAGACAAAAATTGAAGGATAAGGAGACAATGCAGCAAGGCGAATCGCCGGGCGCATGTAATCTGAAAAGATAAGGAAAGTGCCGCCATATGGAATCAGTCCGCCGAAAACGGCCATGCCGTTGACGATAGACCCCATGGCATGTTCACGCACGCCAAAGTGGAAGTTGCGGCCATTGTAGGAATCTTTTTGAAAGGCGGGACTTCCATCAATTTTGGTGTTGTTTGAAGGAGCAAGGTCGGCAGAGCCGCCCAGAAGTTCAGGGAGTTTCGCAGCAAGTGCGTTGATGGTCTTGCCAGAAGCGGCACGGGTTGCCATACCTTTCGCATCTGGAGCAAAGGTCGGTAATGCAGAGACCCAATCTGCGGGGAGTTCGCCATTCAAACGGCGTTGTAATTCTGCCCCTAACGATGGGTGCAGGCGTTTATATGCATCAAACTTCAGCTTCCAGTCATATTCAAGCTCACGCCCACGGTCAACAGCTTTACGATAAAACTCAAGCACATCGTCAGGGATGAAGAAGCGCGGTTCTTTGGGCCAGCCCAAATTATCTTTGGCGGCATTGAGTTCATCGTCACCAAGCGGCTCACCATGCGCTTTGGCTGTGCCCTGCTTGGTCGGCGCACCGAATCCAATGGTGGTGCGGCACATGATCATCGAAGGGCGCGGGTCGGCCTTGGCTTCCTGTAAGGCATTGTCAATCGCCGCCACATCATTGCCATCTTCCACGCGCAAGACTTGCCAGCCGTAAGCACGGAAACGGACAGCGCGGTCTTCAGTAAATGCCAAATCTGTTGAGCCGTCAATCGAAATGTGATTATCGTCGTACAGATAGATCAACCTTCCCAAAGATAAGTGCCCCGCGAGCGATGCAGCTTCTGAAGAAACACCTTCCATCAAGTCGCCATCGGTAACAATGGCATAGATGAAAGGGTCAATTATTTCGTGGCCGCGCTGGTTAAAGATCGCGGCGAGATGCGAGGCCGCAATGGCCATGCCAACGCCATTGGCGAATCCCTGCCCTAACGGGCCGGTGGTCACTTCCACACCCGGAGTTAATCCGTACTCAGGGTGGCCGGGCGTGAGGCTTTCCCATTGTCGGAAGTGTTTCAATTCATCGAGCGGAAGATCGTAACCCGTCAGATGCAGCAAAGAGTATAAGAGCATGGAACCATGCCCACCCGAAAGAACGAAGCGGTCACGTCCTGCCCATTTTGGGTTGCGTGGATTATGCCGCAAATGGCGCGACCAAATTGTGTAAGCCATCGCCGCCGCCCCCATTGGCAAACCAGGATGACCAGAGTTTGCTTGTTGAACGCAGTCTGCTGAAAGAAAACGAAGAGTATTAATTGCGCGTGTTTGAAGAGTTTGGGTTGTCATGTGAGGTATTTTACCATTCGCTTAATATTTTTCTTTTAATTCCTTTTCAGGTAATACGATCATTCCCTCCTTTATATCTCCAATGGAACAGACATGTTCAGGCTTATTAACCGCCAGCCAGGCCACGTAAGCCGCAACCAATGCATCAAGTTGTTCAGGCAGGTATAACAACTCAATCGGCCAAACCCCTTTCATCATTTTGTAGCGCGTGACCTCTTCAAAGAATTCCATTGGGTCTTTGATGCGAACCCCACGCTCGAAAAGAATTAACTGCCTTTGCAGTTTCCCCTCCAACGAGGGTTTCGATAGCGGTATACTGCCTGCCATCACACTAAAACAGGCATGTGGATGTGTCTCCAGTATTTGGTATGGTGCTTTCTCGGAGGGGTATTTCTTGAAACCCAGCTTATTCAACTTACGATATAACTCAAAACCCAATTGCATCCACGCCGGAGAGACACCCACGCTTGCAGGTGTACCCGAAACTGAAATGCCCCGCTCGCGAAGTTCGTATTCCGCCATACGAAATTCCGCACCACGGATTTGATGAGGTGTAAGCATTGTTTTTTTCAATTTCTCGCGCACCAAACCACGGTTGACTCCGGCAGGCGCATTTACAGCAACCATTGCAGATTGCTGCCCAGCAGCAAATGCAGTCACATCTTCCATTTCACCATCTGCCAGCGCAAGGAGATTCAGGTCCTTATCCAATACGGTGTAAGTGAAGGATTTGTGCCCGGAGGTTGGGTCTATGCCAATGAAAGTAGAATCAGTGAAGAACATAGTAAGATACAGTGAGGTCAAACCAACAGGAAAGTTGTTCATTTCTATTTTACCGCTTGTTGCCTGGATTACTAAACCTTTCATGGAAGGTGCGAGCAAATATCATAATTCTGGTTTAGCTATTTATGCGGCACTCTGTACTTCCAAAAGTGTGCCATAACCGTTATCATTTAGAAATAATTTCTTTACCGTACACAGAAAACCTAAAGGTCTGCTTTCCCTTCGTAAATTTGAGAATTTCCAAAAAGACCTTTAGGTTTTTTACAAGAGAACTGTACGGTAGAGAAGAAATAATCAAAGGTACAGAAAACAGGAATATGAGCCGAACCCAACGAATCATTCTTTATACTCTGCTCCTCATTGCGAGCGCATCATGGATCGTGATCTCCGCCGACGCATCAGGCGCATCCGCCTCGGGCAATCTTCCCGCTCCCCAGGCAGGTTTCGCCGCCCCCGATTTCACACTCAAAACCCCAACGGGTGAGACGTACACACTCTCTGAGCTAAAGGGTCAGGCGGTGCTGGTAAACCTCTGGGCAACATGGTGCCCGCCCTGCCGCGCAGAAATGCCAGCCATTCAAAAAATGTACGAAGAATACAAAGACCAGGGTTTCATCGTGCTGGCAGTAGACATGACCTATCAAGACGACCCCTTTGCGATTGTCCCATTTGTTGAAGAGTTCAATCTCACCTTCCCGATCCTGCTGGATGAAACTGGAGATGTAGGCAAAGCCTATCAAATCCGTTCATTGCCATCCTCATACTTTATCAATCGCCAGGGCATTATCACCGAAGTCGTTATCGGCGGCCCCATGTCCGAAGCGCTGCTGCGCACTCGCATCGAAGAAGCTCTGAAATAAAATGCTCACTACATTCCGTGATCTCTTCGCACCTCCGCGCCACATGATCCTGCTTGTCGCCGCCGCATGGGTCGGCCTGACCCTCGCTGAAAAACGCACCGAACGCCACGGCCTCAGCAAAGACGATCTCAATAACATTACTTTCTATGGCCTTATCGCCTTCGTCATCGGTGGGCGTATTTCATTTATTTTGCAAAATGTTTCCGCCTTCACCAAAAGTCCGCTTGGTATCATCTCGATCAACCCAGATCTCTTCGATCCGTTTGGCGCAATGATGGCTGCTTTCATCGTTGCATTCATTTACGGTCAGCGGCGCAACCTAAAATTCTGGTCAACGCTCGATGCGCTTACTCCTTTCTTCGCCATCCTCGCCATCGGGCTGGGATTAAGTCATCTTGCAGCTGGCACATCCTTTGGAAAAGAGACGACATTACCCTGGGGGATTGAATTATGGAATGCCACACGTCACCCGACGCAAATCTATGAGACGCTCGCTTCTCTCTTAATCTTTGGCTTGATCTGGCTCAAAAAAGCGAATCCACGCCCAGGCATTCTCTTCCTAACCTTCGCCGCGCTGACAGCATCTTCGCAACTCATCATCGAAGCCTTCCGAGGAGACAGCCTCATCATGGTAAATGGAATAAGACAAAATCAAATCATTGAATGGATAATCATTGCACTTTGTTTTTTCCTGATGGAACTAAGATTACAACAACAAATAAAAACTTAATTACCCCCCAATTTAAATGGGGCGCGGACGAGCGCTGATACCCAATGGGTACTATAGTTAACGCGGATTCAAAAAAGAATCCGCGTTTTCCGCGTTTATCAGCGTCCCATTTTGCTCTTAAAAACAAACTCGCCCCGAAAGATTAATTTCGGGGCGAGTCAAGTTTCATTCAACACGCTTAGCCAAGCTCAGGCTCTATCAACCCGTAACTGCCATTGCGCCTACGATACAACACGTTGATCTTACTCGTCTCCGCATTGTAAAAGATGAAGAAATTATCGTGACCCAGATTTCGCATTTGTACCACGGCCTCATCCTCGGTCATCGGATATAGGATAAATTTCTTCCTGCGGGCAAACAACGGAGAAAGTTCGCCAGTCTCTTCATCGATAACATCGTCTGCCACCTCAGCCGCAGAGCGCCCATCGCCACGTCCACGATAGTGTTTTCCCTTATATCTCTCGATCTGGCGCTGTAAATTATCCATCGCCTGATCAAAAGCGGCAAGGGCCTCATCAGCACGCTCTTCGGTGCGCAAAGTAAAGCCTTTTCCAAAAACTGTGATCTGGGCCACATTACGATCCTTGGCATCGCGGGCAGCTTTTTGATGAGAAAGCTCCACTCGCGCCTCATCAATTGCCGGCAGATAATGATCGAGGTTGCCCGCCTTCTTGTTCACGTACTCTTCGATCTTATCGGTCAAACGGATATTGCGTGTCTGAACTTCCACTTTGTTGGACATAAGGTCCTCCTTTTTGGGATGTCAAGTCACAAACAAAAAAGCGCTACACGTGCCTCAATCCATGATGAGGCAGCGCGCGCGCCACTGTCAACGCATACACTTCCCTGGCACCTGATGAATATAGTGCTTCAGCACCTGACGATAAAGTAGACCCTGTGGTTGATACATCATCCATCACGAGAACAGTTTTTCCATATACCCCCGCCCCAGCTTGAAAGGCATTTTGCACATTCGTCTTGCGCTCCAACTTTGTCAACCCCACCTGAGAGCGCGTCTCTTTTTGGCGCATCAATCCATTTGGTGCGTATCGCATATTTAGCGCCAACGCCAGTGGTTTTGCGATCATTCCAACTTGATTATAGCCTCTTTCCTTTAACCTTTGCCTTCCCAACGGTATCGGCACAATCACATCGATCTGCCAGTTCAAATCCTTCACAAAGGCCACCATTTGATAGGCAAGCGAGTCACCCATTGAAACATCACGACGATATTTCAATTTATGTAGTGCCGCTTGGACAGGTTCATCAAAAACCGCCCAGGCCCTTAACGCGCGGAAGTGCGGTCTGTCTGCGAGGCAGGTTTCACATACACCAGCTTTATCACGTGGCAGGCCGCAAATATCACAAAGGATTCCATTCAAGATATTTACACGATTTTGGCAGTCAGCGCACCAGCGCGAGCCGACCCTGCCGCATCCCCCACATTCAGGCGGAAATAGCAAATCAAGCGTACCCCAAACAGAACGATATAAATTGTATTTCCAGTTTGTCAAATCTGCCTCTTAATATAAAACGGCAGTTCAATTTTTTTGAGATTTTGAGCTAGGGCCCAATAAATGCGCCAAATGCACCGGCAATTTGGAAGGCAGCGGGAGCCATGAGAATGATCATAATGGATGGAAATGTAAGAAGCGCCATCGGGATGATCATCTTCACAGGCGCCTTATGAGCTTCCTCTTCCGCGCGCTGGCGGCGTTTCATGCGCATTTGGTCTGATTGAATACGCAATACTTTAGCCAAACTCACGCCCAGGATCTGGCTTTGGATGACAGCCGCGACAAAGCTGGTCAACTCAGGCAGACCAATGCGATCTGCCATATCACGCAAAGCCTCACGCTGTGTTTTCCCAAGCTGGACTTCGCGGATGCAGCGCCCAAACATAATCGAAAGTTCATTCTCCCATTTTTCGCTGACTTTCGACATGGCTGCATCAAACCCCAACCCGGCCTCCACGCAGATCGTCAACAGATCAAGCGCATCTGGCATCGCTTTGCGCACTTCGTTTTGACGGCTATTGATACGGCTTTGCAGCCATAACTGCGGAAAGAAAAATCCCAAGGCAGTAAATATGCCTACAATTAATACGACTCTACCAAACGGCCAGTCCACTTGAGGAAGGGATGAAATCAGCAGCAAAAGGCCGCCAAAGATGGTAGCGCCTACAAAACGAGTAGCCAAAAAAGTTGAGGCATCAATGCGTCCGGGGTTGCCGGCCAATTCAAGTTTGAGTGTTGTCTCCTGCAAAAGTCTTTGAGGTGTAAATCTTGTGGAAATCTCCCCAAACTTTTTCATAACCGGAACAACAACCCGCTCCATAAAGGGTTGTTGCAGCTCAATATCCTCAAGGGAGACAGATTCACCGCGCTGCGTGGCTTCAGCAAGGCGGGCCATAACCGGGTCAGATTCATCCTGATCGGCCTGGCGGGCATAGCGCCGCCCAACGATCACTAGCAAAATGGCTCCGCCCAAGATCAAGACTCCGACAAAGATGCTAATACCAGTTGACATACTAGACCTCGATATCCGCAATACGCATCATGATAAAGTAACTGGAACTGATCAAACCAAGCACAGTGCAAATAATTGCCGCTGTACAAAGAGGGCCGCCATTAGTAGCAGCCATCAAATATTCGGGATTGAGAAACCACAATATGAGTGTAAGGAAAAACGGGATCAGGGAAAGCACAGTGCCTGATGTCCGAACTTGCGATGTCAACACGCGGACTTCGCCCTTAATACGAACACGTTCACGAATCGTGAAGGATATATTATCCAAAATCTCGGAAAGATTACCGCCGACCTCTCTTTGTACATTGATTGCTGTTACAACAAAATCCAAATCGTCGCTCGGTATCCTGCGAAGCAAATTTTCAAGCGCAGTTTCCATCGTAATACCGATCTGCATTTCCTGCACAACCCGGCGAAACTCATCACATATTGGGGCAGGCAATTCCTTACTGATGGCCTCCATTGCCTGCATGGTTGAGTAGCCTGCACGCAAACCATTCACCATCAAGTTGAGCATATCAGACAATTGATCGTTGAATTTTTGCAATCTCTGCTTCTGCTGTCTTTTTACATACATGCGGGGAGCAAAAGCACCAGCAACCGCTCCGATCAACGCGGAAATCGGATGGCGATTCCCAAAAAACCATGCAATCAAGCCGACTAATAGTATGCAAACTGCAATTAGAACAAAATATTCAGCAACTTTAAATTTTAGATCTGCGCGGGCAAGTTCACGGGCAATACGATCCCCATAAGATGTTTTTTCAACTCGTTTGGAGACCCAGTCGGTAATCACAGAGCGCTGGACTTCACGATCCACACTCTGTTTGTCTTCATCCAAATATTGACCAAGGCGTTGTTCAACCAGCGAACGTTCACTATTGGAGGAAACAATAATCCCCACAATCAATAGCACGATTATGACTACGCCACCGATGATAATAATCCAGGTCATCTTGTTCCTTCTCAGCAATACTTCAAAGACATATCAATACCAACGTTCTTATCTTTGACTTAATATCTGCGGCGTTCACCAATGCCAAATATGGATGGAGGCAGGTGGATTCCCGCCGTTTCTATCTTGTCCATAAATTTTGGTCGAAGGCCTGTCGGTCGAAGACGACCAACGATCCGTCCGTTTTCCATGCCTGACTGTTCAAAGATAAAGATATCGGTCATGGTAATTACGTCGCCTTCCATACCGCTCACTTCTGCAATGGTAGTGACTTTACGCGTTCCATCGCGCATGCGTTCCTGCTGGCAAATTACATCTACGGCGCTTGCCATCTGTTCGCGAATAGCTCTAATCGGCAGATCCATGCCTGCCATGAGACACATGGTTTCAATACGAGAGAGCGCATCTCGCGGAGAATTTGCGTGGGCTGTCGTCATGGAACCATCATGGCCCGTATTCATTGCCTGTAACATATCCAGCGTTTCCCCACCGCGGCACTCGCCCACGATAATGCGTTCAGGGCGCATACGAAGGGCGTTGATCACTAGATCACGAATGGTAATTTCGCCGCGTCCTTCAATGTTGGGTGGGCGGGATTCAAGTGTGACAACATGTTCCTGGCGTAGTTGCAACTCCGCGGCATTTTCAATAGTCAATATGCGCTCATCAGATGGGATGAAACTGGAAAGCACATTCAAAAAGGTTGTTTTACCAGAACCAGTACCGCCTGAAATAATGATATTTAAACGCGCTTCAACACAGGCCTTGAGAAATTGGACTGCCTCGTTTGTGACCGAACCAAACTGTATCATTTGCTCAACAGAAATCGGGTTCTTCGAAAATTTACGAATTGTTAGAACAGGGCCAACAAGCGAAATGGGAGGAATAACCGCGTTGACACGAGAACCATCCTGCAAACGCGCATCCACATATGGGCTGGATTCGTCGATACGGCGGCCTAATGGCGCAACAATACGGTCAATGATGCGCATCACATGCTCGTTGCTTTCGAAGGTCACCGGCACACGATGGAGCTTTCCTTTCCGCTCGATATAAATATTCTTGGGTCCATTCACCATGATTTCAGTAATTGTGTCATCTTCCAGTAATGACTGTAATGGACCAAGCCCAAGTATTTCGGCGGCGATCTGCTCAAATAAGCGCGCACGTTCAGGCCGGGAAAGAACAATATTTTCTTCCGATAGGATCTGTTCAAATAAATTTTGGATGGTGCGGCGAACTTCTTCAGTCCGCGAAACATCCATCGAAGGATCAATTTCCGCGAGTAATTTATTCTGAACGCGGGTCTTAAGATCAAAATATGATCCCGCTTGTGGAGATGTGATCGGAGCACTCACCCGTCTGGCCTGCAGGGAGGAAAGGCGGGAAGAATCGCCTCCGCCACCTCCCGACCCGGCCTGACCGCCTCCAGATTGTTGCGGCGTAGGTGACGGCGATCCGCCTTCCTGTTGGCCGCCTTGACCTTGTTCAATACGTCGAAGTAACGACATAATAAAACTCCTTAACGTTTAACAGCTGCTTCACCTTCAGCTTCCAACACATTTAGCCGGGCTCGAACTGCTTCGGCCAATGAAAAAATTCCTCTTCCTACTGGCTGGGATTTGTTATCCAGCATAAACGGCACACCGCGATTGACCGCAGGAATAACAACTTTTTCATCAAGAGGGATGGACACTGAAACTTCATGCTTGAGATTTTCGCTTACCCGCTCAGGAGTAATTGCGATTCGCTTGTCATATCGATTCATGGCAAAAACAACGTGCTCCTTGGTGATACCCATGGTATGCAACAAATCAAGGAACAAACGGGCATTCTTGATCGCAGGGATTTCCTGGGTGGTTACCAATACGATCACATCACTTATATCAATTGTGGAAAGGATCACATCCGTCAAGATGGGAGATGTGTCTATCACAACATAGGAATACATACGCTGTAAGAACTGCAATACTTTTGTGAATTGCTCGGCTGAGACCTTTTCTGCCATTTCCGGGCGTTGGGGGGCGGCCAGAATCCTTATGCCCGAAGCTTCATGTTTTATTAAAATATCTTCGACGACATCTGGTTCAAGCTCGTCAACACGGGGCGCCAATTCCAGGATTGTATTCTTCCCCTGTTCGTTCATAAAAACGGCAACATCGCCAAATTGTAAATTTGCATCGACGAGAACAGCACGAGTATCTTCGTTGTGTAATGCAATGGCCAGGTTCACTGCAAGGGTTGTACAACCGGTGCCGCCTTTCGGGCTATACACGGTAACGATTTTGCCCTTTGAGACAGGTGCAAAAGCAGACATTACCATTGGTGCGCCCGAGACTGGGTTTACCGGATATTGCTGCTTTACGTTTTTGCTCCGCTCCGCTTGTGCCATCTCGCCTGCACGGCGGACTGCGGAAATTAACTCATCTCCCATTGGAGGTTTTGTTAAAAAGTCACGAGCACCTGCCAACATTGCCCGCCGCATATAATTCTGATCGCCCTGCACCGACAAGATCACAATTTGCATATAGGGGGATTTCTTCCGTATTTCTTCTGTAGCGGTAATCCCATCTATATCAGGCATGTTGATATCCATCAACACAACGTCCGGGTCCAACTCCTGTGCAAGCTGAATCCCCTCCTTGCCAGACCTCGCAACGCCGGCAACATCCACATCAGTTTCAAACTGTAATAATTTGCGAATGTTCTCACGAGTTTCTGCTATATCATCAACAATAAGCACTCGAATTTTGTCTGAAGCCATATTAAATTACTTCCATTCCTAAAAACCATTCCTTATTGAGGAGGTACGGTTACTGTATCATTCGGTAAGAACGGGGATATCAAGTCGGTGATAGCTGGTTGCATTGCGTAAGGAAGTTTTGCAGGAACAGGGATATTGTATTGGCTAAGCAGGAATTGCAAAGTGGAGGCTTCGGTTGCCTGACGTGCCTGATCGGTTGGATTCCTCAATGTCATCGAAATCTGTGCATTGGTATACATTAAATAGGAAAGCGTAATGGAGTCTTGAGGTGATACGATCAAGGTAATGATGTCAGGAGCTGCAGGTTGTGCCTGCTGAGCATTTGGGTCGGTTGGCTGGGTAGTGGTGGTTGTAGCCGTCGGTATAAGCGGGAAATTACCCAGTTTCATCACAACCACATCCTGAAGCAGCATTTGACAAACCATCCTGGGCCGTTGCGCCTCGGACGGAACCAGATAAAATGGCTGTTGAACCGACGGGTCCAATTCCAGCCTGCCTTGTGGCGAACCAGAAGCACTCGAGCCCAATGATAGTACGGGCAATGTATCTGGCACAAAGCCGGTTCCAGTTAGCGTGCCGGTTAGGTTAGGCAATATTGTCTGGAAGACGGGATCAACATCTACAAAGAGGAAACAACCATTGATATTAATATGCGCGCCATCATTGATCGCATACGCTGATAGGGCTAGGCGGCTGGTAGGAATAGACATTGCGGTCATGCCTGGCGGAATCAATGAAGCCCATTGAGGCCCAGAGATCGGCACCGCTGCCGATGCGTCATTGACCATCGATTCGGTGATCACGACACCTTGGTCCAGAGGAAACTTTGCCACTTTATTACTGGTCAACGCCGGCAGTTCATCGCGTGTGTACATGACCTCGACAACATTTTCCTGAGGAATTCTCATCGTGGCAAGTACCTCCGCTGTAATTTCGCCGCCCTGTGGAATATTCTGAGCGGCGTAATATACATCAACGTATACAGGCTGATTTTCCTCCTGTTGTGTAATTAAATATTGACGGATGGCTACAACACCCACCACCAAACCAATGATGATAATCAGAAGTACCAGAATGAGAGTTCGACCGCGTCGCATATTCTTCTCCTTACCTCGAATTCGATATTAATCAGACATTTTATAACATATTCATTATACAAGAAAAATAGCAAAAACATATTACGGACAAACGAGGAAATACTGGTCTTTCAAACTACAATATTGTTAAGTTGCAAAAACAGCGAAAAAATGATTAGATTTTTGCCTGTACTGTAAAGGATATCCTGGCGCCGGAGCCGGCAACGCTGTCAACCTCAAAATTCCCACCCAGCATTTCTGCCCGCTCACGAATAAGTTTCAAGCCCAAATTAGTTGACTCTTTTAACGTTTCCGGGTCAAAGCCCTTACCGTTATCATCCACACTAACCCGGATCAGATCAGCTCCGATATCCATTTGAACCTTGACCAAAGTGGCCTGGCTATGACGAGCTGCATTTCCAAGTAATTCTTGGACAGCGCGAAAGATCATCACTTCCAAATAAGGCTCAAGGCGGCGTTCAGTGCCGGTAACTGTCAGGCTTACATCCAGCCCAGTTTGTTCTTTAAATGCATCGGTATATTTTCGGAGGGTCGGGGTTAATCCCAAATCATCCAGCATCATTGGACGTAATTCAAAAATAAAATTGCGCACTTTTTGAAAAGTGCCCATGGCCGAGGTCTTTAGATTCCCCAATTCTTCCTTTGCCTGTGCCGGGTCGATATCCAATAGGCGCATTGCGATTTCAGTCTGCAAGATAAAATTGGAAAGAGCCTGGGCGGGGCCATCATGCATCTGGCGCGATAAGCGCTGGCGTTCCGCCTCCTGGGCATTAACGATCATCTCAATTCCAGCCATTTGGCCTTTGGTACTTCCAGAAGTGGTGGAGGAGGCCACAGCCTCACCCGTCCCCGAAACTGTTTTTTCTAAAACAGCCGCATATTTTTCAAGATGTGTTTTGTCATTTTGAAGCTTCTCTAATTGCCCACGCATCACGAAAAGTCTTTGTTGAACATCCAGGGCGGAATCATATGCCATTTTAAGTTCTTCGACAGCCGCCCCTTGTTTTTGTACCTGCTGAAGATGGGACGAAATCGCCGCATTACGCTGAGTTATCTTTGATAGCTCGCCCTGGCTTTGTTCGATCATCAACGTGACTTCACGCAAGGCGCGTTGGGTTTCCTTAAGTTCACTCTGGTAATCCATTAATTCTGTATCGCTCATTAGATCATTCCTGATGACGCATATCGGTGTCTTTTAGTGTTACCCAACCACGCTTCAAAGCATACACAACAGCCTGGGTACGATCCTCGACGCCGAATTTTCGCAAGATGGCAGTGACGTGATTCTTGACAGTTTGATGGCTGATTCCCAACATGGTGGCGATCTCTTTATTGCTCATTCCGCGCACCACACAAGCCAGTACTTCCATTTCACGATCCGAGAGGGGGTGAAAAGGCGTGCCAGGCTCACTGTATGAGCGGCGCGCGCCTTCCATTCTTTCTTCCACCCATAATTCCAACTCACGTCGGGTAAATACATTACCTGCAAAAACATATTTCCCTTCCGCAACTTCACGAATAATTCGGGAAAGAGTTTGCGGCTCGATATCCTTGGAACAGTAGCCATGTGCGCCCGCAAGCGCAGCATGGATGGCCTGCTCTACATCATCATAGCCAGTCATCAGTATGATACGAGTGCCTAATTTATCCTGAGATACCTGATGGGTAATTTGCTGACCGTTCATACCGGGCAGGTTGACATCCAGAACCGCAATCGTCGGCTTCTTGGCGCGGATCAACTCCAGCGCGTCATCCCCGGTGGCCGATTGGGCGATAATGCGCATGTCTGGTTCCAGCGACAAAGCGTCTACAACGCCCTGGCGGAATAATGGATGATCATCAACGATCAGTAGTGTTATCTGGTTCATCCCTTGCCCATTCTCTCTTTTATGGAAGTTGGTTTTATGAAACGTTACTATTTTAACCCATTAAGGGCTTTTCCACAGATAGACAACCATATTTTGCCGCTCGAATTTCAAGGTGATTTCACTATTCGTTGTGAAGACTTGCTCCCCCTCTTCAGACAAAAGAGGATAAAACTCAGGAAAAGCGATTAAATAATCCGCGCCTTTTTCATTTAAAAATTCCACTAGCCGCGGTTCATCACGGATGAATGGAATAACTTCTGGCGAGATCAAACCGGCAAGATCAATCAATTCATGGTTATCAAAATACCCGAGCGCGCCAATATCATGCGCAGCAATGGTCGAATCGGCGGGCAGGTTTTCAGAGACCCATTTTGCCGTAGCCACCATTTCACTTTCAATAACCGCTACATCCCGTGCATAGGAATTCGCACCAAGAAAGATAAATGCAAAAGTGAGCATGGCAATGCTGCCGCGCCAGAATGTTTGCGCCACCCAATGATAACGAGCGAACATTTTACCGCTATCAAATTCAGCAAAAGCCAATAAACCAAAGAGGAAAAATATTGGCATGGCAGGCATGAGATAACGCCCGTGTTGATAAACAGGGAGACGTGAAATATAAAGCCAAAGGTAACCTGCGCACCAGATCAGCGCGGCAAGGCTGCCCCACATGCGTTCCCGAATAGACTTTAGCAGCCAACCGACAACACCGGGAATCAATACCAGGCTTGGGCCCACCAGCAATTGCAGTGACATTTGCCCAAGACGCTCAAGAATTGGCAGCATTTGCCAGGATGCATATTCCGCTTGCTTTGCATAAAAAGTATTTGGCATGGGCGTGCCGCCAATGGCAAGGTTAAATAATAAGTACAATCCAAAAAGAGAACCGAACCCAATGGTGTAACGTAGCATCGCTGTCAGACGTGAGCGGGTATCCTGTTCGATGAAAAAAATCGTCATCAGAGCGGGGCCGAGCAGAGTCAAACCGTCGGGGCGAACCCAGGCTGATAAACCGGTGAGCAGGCCCAGGGTCAAGTAGCGAGGCGAGTTCGTCATCAGCAAAACGAGAACAGTTGTGACGATCAATCCATGCAGTAAAGTTTCCATGCCAGACATCTCCGCCCAAACGAGATGCCATTCTAGTGCAATAAAAATGCCGACCCATGGGAAACGAGGGCGATAAGAATTCACAAGTTTGCGAGCTGCCCATTCACATAGAACTGCGAGTGCGAATAAAGTTAAGATGCCGAGGAAATAAGCCCAGATGTATGGCCCAAGTTTTAACAAAAAACCGATGGCAAGCAACGCCGACCACAATGGCGAGGTGGAGCCCGCGGATGGAATGCCGCTGCGAAATGCCCATTCGCCATTCAATGCTAGGTTGCGCGCGTAGGTTTGATGAATCCACGAATCATCGAGGGGGAAGCCAATTGCGTAGGTGAAGCGGCTTGTAAGCAAATAGATAAGCGCGATCAACAACGCCGCGAATGCGATGATTATCAAATCACGTTGTGAAATTTCATTGGTCGATCTTGAAGATGTGTGAACCATTGACCTCGCCTAAAAAAATGAAATTGTTATTCGCTTGCGGATTTTCCATCAAACTTTTTATTTGCGAAAGTGCAGCCTGCGGTTCAAGCACCAGATAACCTGCATCGAATTGATCTGCAACCGCAAGGATCGCATCTTCGCCGCCATATGGAATTGAAATTGCGGAACGTTCTGTTTCAAGATAATAACCCGGTGCATTACGCACGATCACAACATCATCAGGCTTGATCCCATTCGTGAGCAGGAATTGCTCCACAGCAGGGTAATTCGACTCGCCCTCACCCCACCCCAAACTGAACAAACGAAGATTGACAACAAAGGCCGTGAGGATGATCGCGATCATGACCAGCGCGCTTCGGAATATAACTTTGGTCTGGTCGTTGCCCCAGTTGCGTTTTCTCAACGACAGTAGAATCTCATCAAGACCCAAAGGCACAAGAGTCCACCACATGGGTTGGAGGGCCGCGCCTGCATGAAAAAATGCTCCGCGCGCACCGGCAAATGGAAAAATGAATGTCATTACAAGAAATAGGATCAACCAGGCGATGCCAGCAAGTTTTACCCGCTCATCTTTACGATAATAAATGATGCCTGCAATAATGAACGGAAATAATATGATGCCGCCATGCGCAGCAAATCCGCTTTGTAGGTTGATGCCCAGTGCCCACATTCTGGCTGCAATGATTTTGTCCCAACCAATTGCCAGAAAGGATTCTTTGCTAAGTTCTTCAGGTGGATAGATAAAAGTCTGGTTATAGTTTTCAAGCCAGAGAGCGCGGCTTCCACCAGGAGCCATGATGGTTCCGAAAGCATTTAAGTTCCGCGCATACCAGGGAGCCATGATGAAGAGAAAGCCGAGGAAAGCTATGAGGGAATTGCGTAGTGTGTAATTCGTAATTCGTGAAAAAGAGTCCTTAGGGGCACGCCACAAAATGAACAGGAATGTGAGCCCAAGCCAAAGCAACCCATCAGTGCGGGATAAGGCGAACAACCCCGCCAACAAGCCGAGGAAAAGCCAATATCGTTGACGGGACGGGTCTTCAATCAGCTTGGTGGAAAAGATGAAATACAGACCACCAAACAACATGAAGAGACTAAAGTTATCCGTTACGCCAACGAAAGGCGCATTGTAAATGGAAAAAATCGCTAATAGTGCAGATATGATCGCAAGGTCGCGTTTTTTGGAAAATGAATAAGCGAAGGCCGCGGTGACAGGCACAACCAAAGCGGCAATAATGATGAAAGGCAATCGCGCCGAAGCATAAGTGGCATCACCCGTCATCCACATACCCAAAGCAGAGATGATGGAAGCCAGAGGCATCCAGTATGTGTGTGATGGATGTGGCAAGGAGGTAGTTCCGTCAAGATAGTTCCATAAGTAGGGTTCGGTGAAGCCGTTCCCTTTAAAAAGTTGAATTCCACCCGCAAAATAATAATCTGAATCAAGGTAGCCTGGGGCAGGCTGAAATTGTGCGATGATGAGAGGCAGAATCAAGCCAGATATAAAAAGAAGGAAGTAAGCACGAAATGACATTACGAATCCTACTGACGAGATACCATGTCGCTCCAGACTCGTGGAGGACGAATCGCCCACCAGCGGATCCAGTATAAGCCGATGACGGTGAATAATGGAAGAAAGAGGAAGATGATGTTCTGAGTCAAGTCACCAAAGCGAGGCAGGGCAAAGAAATACATAGCCCAGGGAAGTATAAAAACAGCCAATAGGAGCAGGATCGTCAAAAAAGTTCCGAAGCGCTGCCAACGGTCATAAACAACAGCGAAGATGAGTGCTAGTGGAATCACTAATACAGCGAGGTGTTCCATTTCTGTGCGGAAGCCCAGCAAGGGTGAAGCTGCAAGTGACAGGCAGCAAACCCAATAGAATCTTCTATAGTCTGCGTTGTGAGCCGCGCTCCATTCGTAGCCGAGGGCAATAATCAGGATGCCGATAAAAATCCATGTGACAGTGTCGCTTTGAGTTGGAAATATTCGGGCAAAAGCCTCGTGGATCGAGAAGCCAAAATCTTCGCGCAGGTTATTCATGCCGGCACGCAGATAAGGGATGATCCAATTTGGATACCAGAGAAAAGAAATGGCCAGTAATACAAGCAAAAGCATTCCAAAGCCTGCATACACTCTTGCGCGCCCTTCACTGTAAACGCGCCAGGCGACCAAGAACAAAAACGGTGCGCCAACTTCCCAATAGTATAAAGAGACAGCCATCAATGCGCCTGCAAGTTCATCCTGCTCGGCGCGCAGGGCAAGCAAAATGCCTGCATAGATCAAGCCAAGCAATAAGACGGGACTTGCTTCAAGAATGGCTTGAAAAGAATAGTAATTGAAAATACAAAATAATAAAAACAGAGCCCAAAAGTAACGCGGCGCTTCCCAGTCTGTGAGGCGCAGGCTTAGCAGGGTAAGGGTGAACAAGGCCAGTTCGAGGATTAAGGTAAATATCGCCCGGGCAAGCTGAGGGTTGGAGAGAAGCGAAAAAGGAAAATAGAGCAGGAGAATGTGAAAGGGTGTATCCAGAATGTAAGTCTCATCGCCCGCCTTCGCTGAGTCTCCATAAACCAATTCCTGAACCTGTACAGGGACCTGTCCGCTATATGGATCAATTTTTTCAAAAAGAAAAGAACGACTCCCAACCCAATGGACATAAAAATCTCCGCCGCCCGTGAGAGTGAGATTTGCAAAGACCAATGCAGATGAGATGATCAAAAACAGGATCACAACCAGCGCAATAAATATGTAGTCACGCGAAGTGAGGGATTTGGATGGAGGTTGAAATGTCATTGCCCCTCACCCTGCCCTCCCCCGGAGGGAGAGGAAATAATGTAACGAAAGATGGGACGTGTGGGCGAGTTGCGTGCAGCTTCCTTGAACCCAGCTTTGATAAATGCCGATGCAGTACCGGTAAAGACAAAGGGCGCTGGCTGAACCTCTTCCGAATCCACGGGGTAACCTTCCACAATTTTGCCGCCGCGACCTTTTACATATTCGACTGCGGCTTTCAGCAATTCAACTGCGATGCCTTGCTGGCGATGCTTCTTTTCAATAAAGAAACAAGTGACAGACCATACTTCCTGATCATCGATTGGTTTTAGCACACGCGAATGCGCAAGTTTTGGATAAGCGCTGCGCGGTTCGACTGCGATCCAACCAACGGGATAACCCTCGGAATAAGCCAGCAAGCCAGGGACAATTTTCGCATCCACAATGGACTTTTGCATTTGCCTGGTCGAGTCGCCGGTATTCTCGCTGAAGTCTTTCCCGCGCAATTTCCAGAACATACACCAGCAACCACCACAAGCGCCGTTATCACCAAACAATAGCTCAAAATCACGCCAAAGTTTTTGCGTGAGGGGGTGGAAGGAAAGATCGAGAGGTTCAGTCATTGAGGAAGGATGAAACTGCGTGTTGGATAATTCGTAACCATGAATTCATCCATAGAGTATGCAATTTTTGTATTTAGCTTTCCGTATTTACATTACTATGGCAGGAGGATTTTTAACCGTTGCGGGAAGATTTCGTATTTCAAGCTTTTCACCCATTCGGGAAATAATTCACCGTCTGTGTGTGCAGGAGATGGCTTATCCAGTTCAATGGAGAGGCGCGTTGCGTTGACTTCGTACATGCCATCCATTTCGACGAAACTACCTTTATCGGGTTTCATCGCACGAGGCAGGGCCTGAAATAATCCGAGACGCGTTCCGCGATAGCCATAAGAAAATGTCAACTTGCCATCGCGCAAGTCGGCATGTGGAGACATAAAGAAGATACCACCTGTGCGCGGCCCGTTCCCAATTGAGATCAACGAAATCGGGCCTTCAAAGGAACCGCCATCCCATTCAAGTTTTGAGTGCCACTCGGGCTTATCCATAATGCCTTGAATTGCAGCGACAAGATAACGAGGTACGCCTCTTATCCAATGGATTTTTTCCTGCTTGGTGGAGACGTAGGGTTCCAAACCTGCCGCAGAATTGTTCGCAAAATATCGGTCATTGCATTTGCCGATATCGATCAAATCCGTTTTACCTGCCGCAATGGTTTTGGCGGCTGCGCTCAAATCCCTTGGAATGCCGAGATTATCCACCAGATCATTCGCTGAACCGAGAGGGATAATTCCAAGCGGACCAATCGGGTATTCCACCGAGCCGGCAACTGCGCGGATCATGCCATTAACGACTTCGCCGATGGTTCCATCTCCGCCCGCCGCGATAACAGGCGAAAACCCTGCGCGTGCAGCTTCTTCAGCAAGTGCAACTAACGCGCCCTTGCGCTCAGAGGCGACCACTTCAAAGTCAACACCTGCGGCTTTGAGCGCAGCCTCAGCTTCAGGCCAGCGAGCCTTTGCCTTCCAACGATTCGAGTAAGGGTTTAATACTACGATGGCGGTCATCTGCCCTCCACGGTGTGGTCATAATCAATTGTACCCCGTAGACTCCACTCCTTGAATTGTGACAGCAAAACTGCAATGAAGATCAACACACAACCAAAAATTTGGATGGCAACCAACGTCTCATTTAGCAATAACCAGCCAGCCAGAACAGCAAAAACGGATTCGAGACTCAGGATCAGAGCCGCATCTGCTGGAGGAGTATGGCGCTGTGCCCAGACTTGAAGCGAGTAACATAAACCAAGTGAGAAAATTGCTGTATAAGCAATTGCAAACATTAACGGCCAGCTAAATGACATCAGCGGCTCGACGAATACACCAACAGCGAGGTTCAGGAGTCCGCACACGATCAGTTGACCGAGGGAAAAGGACATCGCCTCAAACTTGGATGCATACTTACCCAGCACGATGACGTGTAACGTCCAGAACAATGCACCGATCAATTCAAGCGCGTCTCCGGTGCGGACCTCGAACCTGCCACCTGTCGAAAGGAGAAATGCCCCCGCCCCGGCCAATACAACTGCAACTATCGACAACCAATGCGGCTTTTCGCCCCAGAAAATGAACAACGCAATGGGAACGAGCACCACATACAAAGCAGTAATGAAGCCAGCGTTTCCAGCCGTGGTGTAGACCATCCCCAATTGTTGCAATGCACTCCCCATAAACAAAAAGAAGCCCGCAACGAACATCCATTTGTATTGCGCACGTGGCAGGTAGGTCGGATTGGCAATCCGACCTACACGAAATGCAAACGGCAAGACCACCAGCGCCGCCAGCAGATAACGCGCTCCGTTGAATTGATAAACACTTCCCATCTGCCCCGCAACGCGCTGAGCCACGAAGGCGGAACCCCAGATGATGGAAACTATTAAGAGAGTTATATCTGCCTTAAACCGCATTGTTTTCCTTCCACTAAATGATCGTGTTCAAGTATTGCCGCATGGCCATGGCGATAAATAAAAGTAAACCTGCTTGTAAGCACGTGAGTAAAATAAATCCTGTGCTTGATTGCCCATCAGCGGAGGCGAGGTTATAATTTGTATTGACATTATCCCACAATGGGACTTTACAGAATCATTCGGTATAACACCCTACCAGAGTATTTTATCATTTCGCAAGAATCGTATCTGACGTTTTATTTGACTAGTGAAAAGAGATTAAATACTGTGCCTGAATTGACAACCGATTTTCAATCCCTGCCCGAAGAATATCAACACGTCATTCATCTGGCACAGGAAACATACAAGATAATTGTCGCGCCGCTTCAACTATTGGTTGGAGGCTGGTCTGGCGCGGTTGTCTATCTTGTCAGCGTATCGTCAAACGATACGAAACGCGTAGAGCATTGCATCCTGAAGCTGGATCGCAAAGGCAAGTCTGCGAAATCGGATGAGGTCACACGCCACAATACCGTGATGAGCAAGTCCACGCCTGAGTTTGCCCGCGATCACATTGCTGAATTGGTTTTTGACCGCGTCGAACATGAAGGCGCTATCGCGATCTTTTATCGGATTGCCGGTCAGTCGCTGCTCAAATATCTGCCCTTATCAAAATATGAACGGCAAAGTCAACTCAAAATCCTTTTTACAGAAACAAATACTGTTTTGCTGAATGAATGGAATGGCAATGCGACTTTTGAACAAGCCGTTCACCCCCAAACGGTATTGAAAAAATGGCTCGGTTTTCGGCTGGATGAAGGCGGCAACGTGCAACGCTTCCTGCAAGAGACCTGCGGGGTCAACCCTGATGTGGCGGGCTTCCTCATTAGCGGACATGTTTTTCCAAATCCACTACTCCATGCGCGCAGGCCTGAACCGTGGGGCAAGGTCCGCGCCATGGATGTTGCCACAGGTTTCATCCACGGAGATCTGAATACCAATAACATTTTGGTCAAATTTGCAGATGATAAAGAATCTCTTGAAGGCTATTACCTGATCGACTTTGCGCTGTTCAAAGAGAACATGCCTCTGTTATATGACCAGCGCTATTTGGAAATGTCCTATTTAATGCATGCCATGTCGCAAGTATCTTTTGCGAAGTGCATCAATTTTCTCACCTTGCTGGCCGTCGCAGATGTCCCGGATCCGCACAAGATGCCTATCGAGATGTCGGGTGTGAGTGCAGTGATCGGGTCCGCTCGAAGCGCATTTGCAGAATGGGTTCAAGCGAATCATCCGAGTCTGCATGACGATCTATGGGGACAATATTGGCTGGCTGGGGTTGCCGCCGGGTTGGGTTATTGTCATAAGCCTGGTCTATCGGATGAACAACGAATGGCTGGGTTGATCTTTGCTGCGGCCAATCTCAAACGCTATGCCGCAACTTTCAAGCTGCCGCTCCCAAGCACCGTGGAGTTGCTCTACGATGAGAACCAATCAGGTGCAGGGTCGCCCGGCGCCTCAAAGGTCCGGAAGCTAAAACATAACCTTCCCACACAACCGACTCCGTTCATTGGGCGCACAACACAAATCGCATCGATCAAAAATTTGTTGCTACTCGCAGACACTCGCCTGGTTACCCTTATAGGACCTGGCGGCACTGGCAAGACACGCCTAAGCTTGCAAGTAGCACAGGAATTGCTTGACCAATTTCCCAATGGCGTCTATTTTGTCCCATTGGCTGACGATACAGACGCCAATCAGTTCATCTCCCGAGTTGCCCAACAGCTCGAAGTTCGCGAAGGTGGCCGTCCCCTGCTCGAGAATGTTAAAGACTATCTGCGCGACAAACGCCTATTATTGGTATTAGATAACTTTGAGCAACTGGTCTCCACCGCGCCAGTCGTGGCCGATCTCCTCGCGGCGGCCTCGCAGTTGAAGATCATCACCAGCAGCCGCATCGCGCTCAACATACAGGGCGAGCACGGATTCCCAGTCCCACCATTGGATATGCCTCAAACAGAAAATATGTTGACGAAAGAAAATCTGGCAGAGAACGAATGCGTCATCCTATTCGTTGAACGCGCACAGGCAGTCCATCCTGATTTCGCATTGACGGATGACAACGCTTCCGCCGTCGCCGAAATCTGCCGCCGTCTCGATGGGCTGCCACTTGCCCTTGAACTCTCTGCCGCCCGCATCAAACTCCTCCAGCCGCAAGCGATACTGGCGCGTTTGGATGACAAACTCAAACTACTGACCGGCGGCGCGCGGGATCTGCCAACGCGTCATCAGACGCTCCGCAACACACTTGAATGGAGTTATGACCTTTTACATGAGGATGAGAAAATTTTATATGCCCGCCTCAGTGTATTCGTGGGCGGATTCACACTCGAAGCCGCCGAAGCGGTATGCAATCCAGATGGCAAGCTCGATATCCTCGAAGGTCTCACATCTCTGATAAACAACAGTTTGCTGCGTCAGGAAGATACAGCCGATGGCGAATCGCGCTTTGGAATGCTCGAAACCATCCGCACCTACGCGCTTGAGCGTCTTACAGAGAGCGGTGAAATGGATGCCTTACATGCAGGACATGCGCAATATTACGGCAGTATCATTCTCGATCAGGCAGGGCTTCAAATCTACTCGTCGAATTCTTCGCATTGGCTGAATTGGTTCGAACAGGAACTCGATAATATTCGGGCAACCTTAAGCTGGGGGCTATCTTCGCCGCAGGGCATTCAACTTGGCACGGGTCTCGTCTTTGTGCTATTCTGGTTTTGGTATCGGCGCGGGTACTTCATGGAAGGCCTCGAATGGGCGGATAAATATCTGGCAGTTCCGGACGTTCAAAATACGCCTCCACTCCGCGCATTAGCGCTTGGATCAAGCGGCATGATGGCGCTATGGCAGGGCAAGCAGGATATGGCTTTATCAAAGCTACAGGAGATGCTCTCCATCGTGCAAACGCTGGAAGATGACCGTATGGTGGCAATGACAAAACTGTCAAATGGAATTGCTTTCATCAACATGGGCAGGGACGGCGACGCGCAACCATTGTTGGAGCAAGCCAGTCAATTTCTCAAGAAAACTGATCAGCCTTATTTCCATGCGCTTACACTTGTGCACTTGGGCAACGCCGAACTTGGCTTGAGAAATCCAGAACAGGCGCGTGCTTATCATGAAGAAGCTCTTGCCAAAGCTCGTGTAATTAACGAAAACTGGTTGATCTCCTTCGCGCTTAACAATCTCGGTGAGGTGGCGCGCACACAAGGTCAATTTGACCTGGCACGGAAATACTATGAGGAATGTGAGTCACTATTGCGCGCCATGGGCGACCGCGGTGATGTAGCACGCTTCGTTCATAATTTGGGATACATCGCCCAGCATGAAGAAGATTTCGAACGGGCTGAATCCCAATTCAGAAAAAGTCTGACGATGTTCAGACAGTTGGGTAATCGACGCGGCATTGCGGAATGCCTGGCTGGGCTGGCTGGTTTGAAAGCGCAACAGGGACTAACGGTATGGGGCGCCACCTTGCTCAGCGCGGCGGAGTCGCTGTTGAAAGTCACGGGCGGCGCCTGGTGGCCCGCCGACCGCGTGGAAGTGGAACGCAACCGTGAGATGATGAAATCCGCACTCGGGGTTGATGAATTTGCAAAGGCACAGAAGACCGGCGTGGCAATGAATATCGATCAAGCTATCGCCTTTGCCTCCAATGAAGCATAACCCAGGCATTGGCGCGACTCCAGACCTAAGCTTGCGCGTCAGTGTGGCTACACTGGTGCGAGTCGTTTTCAATCATCCGACAAACGGCGAGTTGATGCTGGCACTGGAACGCCAGGCAACTCTGCGTAACGCTAAGATTGAAGTAAAGTCTCAGCCCTTCGGCGGAGCGATACGCATTCTCGACATGACCGCGCTGCGTGACCAGATCGGGGATTTTCGTTTTGACAGCGAGCGCTCACGCTCCGAACAGGATTTCCGCATCTTTATTCGACCTTCAAGCTGGTCAGCAGTTCGAGATTTTTGCGTTGAACATCTTAATCGTGTTGACGATCCCATTCTCGAAACCAACCCTTCGCGCGAATTGGCCGAGGAATTCGCCGACGCACTAAAGGTTAACTTGAAGCCAGAGCAATACATCCACATGCCAATAGCAACTGTCGTCGAGAATGAAGCAGCGCCAACAGAAAATATCCACGCGAAGGGAATTCACACAGTCAGGGTTTATCGAATTTTCGAGGCAACCATTTCAGACTCAGCTCTGGCACAGCACATGTTGACAAACAGCGAGAGTCTATCGCATCAGGCTATATGTACGCTTGCCTTGGAGGACGCTCAAAAGGGCGGCAAGGGAAGGGCAAACGCTATTTTGGCTTTGCCGTTGAAACAGATCAGCGAGGCCTATATTGCCACTGCGCTTAAAGAACGCAATGCCCCCATTTTGTTTGAGGAGAATCTACTGGATGAAACTGTGGCGGCTGTACTGGTGGATATTTCTGTGCCGAAATATCAAAGACTATAGCGCAATCAAAATAGGTACTGTAGGGCTTTGCGGTTTCTTTTGTGCCTGGTCGCAAGTGATACAATTGGATTAAATTCTAATTATTCTTTTACGAGACAAACACTTTAGCCATGTATAACCTTGAACAAATAGAATTAGAAAAAGACGAAATGCGTCAGGCTGTGTTGAACGCCCGCGCCTATAAACCCATTTACGTAAAGATCAAAGTTAATTATGGATGCAATCTCAAATGCGAGATGTGCAAGCACTGGCGCGAGACACGTGAAGCGCCCATTTCAATGGATCGATTCAAAGAGACCATTTCGGAGTTGGCCGAACTCGGCTGCAAGAAAATCCATTTCTCGGGCGGGGAGCCAATGCTCAGGCCGCGCTTGCCCGAGCTGGTTGAACATGCTTCGCAGTTAGGTATGCGCGTCACACTTACAACCAACGGCACATTAATTGATAAAGCCAAAGCCAAGCGATTGGTTGAAGCAGGTCTACGCGGCGTGAATGTTTCGATTGATTCACCCATCCGCAAGACACATGAGAAGATCCGCGGAGTGGAAGGCTCGTTCAAGTTAACCACCAAAGCAGTTGAGCTATTCAACAAGTATTCACATAAAGGCAAGCTGACCGTCCGCATCAACACCGTTGTCAGCCGCAATAATTATTTCAGCCTCGCCACGCTACCTGACCTGGCTCACGAACTCGGCGCGGACGGAATCAACTTAATCCCAGTCGATGACCATTGTGGCGAACATCTCTCGATGCGCAAAAAAGACATCGCTCTGTTCAACGAAGAGATCGCACCGCATATTGAGAAGCGCGCGCTGGAATTGGGCGTGAATATCGCAGATGAAGATGCATTTCCATTTGGCAGAGATGAGAATGAGGTCCGCCTGGGGCGCGCTGGCCGATACGCATTCGGCTACTATAGCAAGCATCCCTGCTTCGCCCCGTGGACGCACAGCCTGATCGATTTCAATGGGCTTGTATATGTGTGCTGCATGACGCGCGAACAGATCGCCCCGCTTGGTGATATTCGTAAACAATCGTTCAAGGAAATTTGGGAAGGCGGTGCGTACCAGGCCGTGCGCCTAAAAATGCATCCACCTTCACTAAAGCCCTGTCAGCGCTGCGACGATTTTATTGTTGAGAACAAAAAGATCTGGGAAACGATTGGTCCGTATTAGCATTCGTCATTGCGAGGGCGATGCTTTTCGCCTGAAGCAATCTCAAATATTGTGGCGGGGATTGCTTCGTCGGGAAGAACACCCTCCTCGCAATGACGACAAGTAATTAACTCAAATCAGAAAACATATCGCCGCTGTCGTCAGCATCATTATCGTTGAACCTGCTTGAGCGGCCAAAAGAATCAAGATCAGAAGGCGTGAACAACGCCGCGGCAATCGGCAAAGCCACGGGCATATCCAGCCCCTGCTGGCAAGCCAAACACATGCGGCCCGAGGGCGTTGCAGTTGTGTGTTCATCGCAAAATCCGCGCCCGCACTTTATACATTTGCCAAGCGACGGATTCTCACACTGATGCGGAATAAGATAACCAATAATCATTTCACATTTTTCAGCCATTGAGCCACCTCATGAAAATTGCATTAATTTCCGAAAAGTATACACCAGACATCGGCGGACTTGCAATCTCAACAGGACGATTGGGTCACCTGCTTGCATCGGCTGGACATGAAGTCCGCCTCTTTGCCCCGACCTCGAACCTGCCACCCTCCGAAAAGCGGACTCTACCCTTGGGCAGAATCAGCATCACCCGCTTCGGCGCGCACAAACGTGTGGACGATACATTGGTCGATTGGTTTGAACTCATCATTGAAGAACACAAGCGCGACCCATTCGATGTGCTTCACGCCTACTTTCTTCCACAAGCAGGGTTTGTTGCTACTTACGCAGGAAAATATTTGAACATCCCCAGTGTTGTTTCCATCCGCGGCAACGATGTCGAACGCGCTGCATTTGACCCATCCAAATTTTCGCATGTGATGTATGCGTTACAAAATGCAAGTGCTGTGACAACCAACGCAAGCGAGTTGGTGAAGAAAGCAAAAGCATTTGTAGATCGTGAAATTATTTTGATTCCAAATGGGATCGATGTGAATTGCTTCAAACCAAAGCCGAAGAATGCAGGACTAGCGGAGGCTTTAGGTATTTCTCTGGAGTCCGACAGCTTGCTCCTCGATAACCGACAGCAAGCTGTCGGACTCCAGAGGAAAGCTGTGATTGGCTTCGCAGGTGAGTTGAGAGAGAAGAAGGGATTAAAAACTCTCTTAAATGCCTACGCGCAGGTCAACAAGAAACGACCCACCACCCTTCTAATAATTGGCGAAGTGCGCTCTGGAGAAGATAAAGCAACCTTCGACGAATTCCAACTCTCGAATCCTGACCCCCAAATTATCGTCACTGGAATAATTTCACATAAAGACACATCTGCTTATTATTCTCTCGTTGATTTTTTTGTCCATCCCTCGTTGCGCGATGGGATGCCCAATGCGGTTCTCGAGGCAATGGCATGTGAAAAACCGGTCATCGTCACCCCCGTTGGCGGGATTGTAGATGTGGTTGAAGATCGCCATAATGGGATGATAATTCCCGTAAACAATGTAGATGCGCTGAGCGCCGCGATCGAAACATTATTCACAGATGATGTTTTAAGAAAGAATTTGGGCCGATCGGCACGTCAAACGATCATGGAGCAGTTCACGCCGGAGAAGGAATTGACGGCAAATTTGGAAGTGTATCAAACGCTTGGATTGCAGATTAAGTCGGTGGTCGAGTAGCTTGGAGCCCGGCGTCGGGACCACCAGAGGATAAATATTAATAATGACAACTCTCTTCGACTCAACCAAAAATGTAAAATCAGAATTATCCAAACAAAAATATATTGCATCGGATGAGATTTCGACCATTGTCTATCTCTCTCAGAAATTGGGCAAACCGCTGCTGGCAGAAGGTCCTGCAGGCGTAGGTAAGACGGAACTGGCCAAGGCCATTGCCGGTGCAACGGGACGCGAGTTGATCCGCTTGCAGTGTTACGAGGGGTTGGACGAGTCCAAGGCATTGTATGAATGGGAGTATTCAAAGCAATTGCTATATACACAACTATTGCGTGACAAGTTGAATGACACTTTAGGCCAGGCAGGTTCACTTTCAGAGGCGGCGGACAAATTAGCCAAAGAAGAAGATGTTTTCTTCTCATCACGCTTCCTATTGCAGCGCCCATTGTTGAAAGCAATCTTAAGCGAACAGCCCACCGTATTGTTAATCGATGAAATTGACCGGGCGGATGCTGAGTTCGAGGCTTTTCTGCTGGAAGTGCTAAGTGACTTTCAGGTATCCGTACCTGAGTTAGGGACAATGTCTGCCAAACACATTCCCTTCGTCATCCTGACATCCAATAACACACGCGAACTTTCGGAAGCGTTGAAGCGGCGCTGTTTGTATTTGTTCATTGACTATCCATCCTTAAGTGAAGAACTTGCAGTAGTGAGATTGAAAGTACCCGATTTGAATCCGAAACTGGCCCAGCAAGCAGTGGAGTTTGTGCAAAAGCTCCGCAAAGCGGACATGCGCAAATCTCCCTCCATCAGCGAGACTTTGGATTGGGCAAATGCACTCGTTGCCTTGAATGCATCCAATTTAGATAAGGATGTTTTGGAAGATACATTATCGGTATTGCTCAAACACGAAGCCGATCTGCAAAAGGCGAAACGACAGATCATGGCTCCCCCTCCGCAACCACCGAAGCCAAGAAGCAATGATGAGTTTGGAAGGTTCTCTGGAAATTAAAAACAAACATCTTGATGAAACACTTTAGAGGTAATCAAAGATGAACAAACAGGAATATTACACACGCCCAACTACCATTCAGGAAATGCAGGAACGCATGACAAACTTTGCTACGCCTGAAGGATGGCAGCGCGGGCTTGATTACAAACCCGATCCCACTGACGTATTCATCGTCACCCCTCCGAAATGCGGCACAACCTGGATGCAACAGATCGTACATGGATTGCGAACACGCGGTTCAATGGATTTTGACGAAATTACGCGCGTCGTTCCATGGATCAACATGGCGCACGATACGGGCATCGACATCTACGCGCCGCAAGTTGCCCATCCGCGCGCCTTCAAAACACACAGCACCCTGGATGAAGTACCAAAAGGCGGCAAATATATCGTTATCCTGCGCGACCCCAAGGATGCGTTACTTTCCCATTATCATTTTTTTGAAAATTTTTTCTTCGAGAAAGGCTCGATAGATATCGAAACTTTTGCGAGAGAACATTACATACCCCGTAGTGACATCTACAAACACATCACAATACTTTGGAACCAGCGCAAGGATCAAAACATTTTGCCAATGTGCTATGAAAACATGAAAGCGGACCTGCCTCAGACCATTGAACGGGTGGCAGAATTTATCGGCATTCCGCTTGATGGTGAGTTGCGAGAAATCGTCTTGAGGCAGTCAGATATCAAATTTATGCAGGCGCACGAAGAGCAATTTGAAGATCACATCATTCGCAAAGCACGCAGTGTCGCAATGAGGCTACCCATGGACGGTCAATTATCCAAAGTGCGCAATGGGCAGGTTGGTGGTGCAAAATTATCGCTGCCTGAGGATATTAAGCAGGAAATGGATATTCTCTGGCAGAATGAAATCACACCCAAAATCGGCTTGAGTTCGTACGAGGATTTGAGAAAAGAATTGATGGTTATGTAGGGGCGGGGTCTCCCCGCCTAAGGCGAGACGCTACGCAGCCTCGCCCCTACGAGGATATAGATTATGGAATCTCGTATCTTACAATTAATTACAGCATTACGCGCGAGCGGGGTGCGCGTATCTCTTGCGGAATCCGCAGAGGCATTTTCGGCGGTGGATATTATGGGGATTCAAGACCGCGAGGAATTTCGTTTGTCTCTGCGTGCCACTTTGATCAAAGACTTGAAAGATATTCCCACCTTCGATAAATTATTTCCGCTCTTCTTTGGCACTGGTCAACCGCCAATGATGGGCGGAAATCCTACCGATGATATGACCCCTGAGGAAGCCCAGATGTGGGCGGAGGCGATGCGCCAGTTTGCTGAGTCACTCCGTCAGCGGATGGAAAGGCTGATGAATGGCGAGCAGCTATCTCGGTCAGAGTTGGAGGCGCTGGGTCAACTCGTCGGATTGAATCAGGTGGATAATCCCGAATATCAAAAATGGATGGCGGAGCGTATGATGCGCGCTTTAGCCTTCCCCGAAGTGCGCGAGGCGTTGAGGAAGTTGATGGAGCAACTGGCGCAGATGGGCATGAGCCGTGAGCGTATCGAGCAGATCCGAAATATGATCCAGCAGAATATGCAGGGTATGCAGGAACAGATCAATCGATTTGCGGGCGAACGTATTGCCGAGAATTTAAGCGAGCGCCCGCGCGGGGAAAATATTGATAACTTGATGAACCGCCCCTTCCACGCGCTTTCGGATGCGGACAAAAAACTTTTACAGAATGAAGTGAAGCGGCTCGCAGCCGCGCTGCGTACTCGAATTGCATTGCGACAAAAACATGCCAAAAGCGGACAGCTCGACCCGAAGGCAACCATACGAGCGAATCTCAAATATCACGGTGTACCGATGGAGATCAAACATAAAGACCGCGTCCGCAAACCGAAGATCGTGGTCATTTGCGATATCAGCACTTCGATGCGATTTTGCTCGGAGTTGATGTTGAGTTTTCTTTTCGCCTTGCAGGGACAAGTCCGTAAGACACACGCCTTTGCGTTCATCGACCATCTTGAATCGATCTCGGAGGATTTCAGCGGCTCAAACGCGGACGAAGCGATTGCTTCTGTTCTTTGGCGGATGCCCAGCGGACATTACAACACCGATCTCGGCTGGTCGCTCAACGATTTCAACAACGAATACATGGATACACTCAATGGGCAAACGACTCTGATCATCGTCGGTGATGGACGCAATAATTACTATGACCCGCGTTTGGATATTTTCTCTGTGATGAGCCGCCGCGCCGCGCGGACTATCTGGCTGAATCCCGAACCCCCATACCTTTGGCACGGTGACAGCGACATGCCAAAGTACGCGCCGCTTTGCAGTGATGTATTGAAGGTCAGCAATTTGAGAGAGTTGGCAGCGGCTGTGGATGATTTGTTGACGAGATGATGTTCTTAACATGAAGGACACAAAGGTTTAACAACGAAAACTTCCGAAGGATTCACGCTTCGGAAGTTTTTTTATTTTCTCAGGTCTTTATAGAGTAAACTTGGGTGCATACTTAAATCTTACAGGTGCATATGGCAACCAAAGGCTACTTTATTATTACCGATATTTCAGGCTACACGGAATACCTCACCCGTTCCGAACTCGACCACGCCAATGAGACTTTACAAAGCCTGTTCGATGCACAGCTCGCGCACATAAAATTTCCACTGCATATTTCAGGTTTCCGCGGGGATGCGATCTTCATGTACGTACCCGAGATCGAGTTCATCAATCCGCAAAGTTTTTTGGAAACACTTGAAAATCAATATATTGTTTTTTCAGAGACCCTGCAGCAGATGCGGTTGAATACTACTTGCACCTGCCGCGCCTGCAAAAACATGAACCTGCTGGATCTGAAAATGTGCATTCACTTCGGCGAGTATCTCATCCAAAAACTGGGTGACCGCGAAGAACTGCTCGGCGCGGATGTCATCGTCCCACACCGTATGCTAAAAAATAATGTCACTGAAAAAACGGGGGTCAAAGCCTATGCCTTGTTTTCGGATGCCGCTGCCAAAGAACTCAAGCTGGATTCCTTATGCGAGCCGCTTCTTGGTCACAGCGAGGCTTACGAACACATCGGCCAGGTGGATATGCAAATCCACAATTTGCAAGCAGCCTGGAAAAATTATCTGAACCAAAAACGCATCTTCGTCGACCCTGAAACTGCGTGGATCAAAATCGAGCTGGATATTCCCTTCCCGCCTTCGCTGATCTGGGATTACATCACAACACCAGCACTTGAAGCGCCAATCCTCGGTTTGGAATCCGTCAAGCGCACCGACGAATTGGGTGGCCGCACCCGGCCTGGCTCAAAATTCCACTGTGCATATTCCAGTGGTGATTTTTTCAATAAGGTTGTGGATTGGAAACCCTTTGACTATTACACCGTTCAGCAAAACGTCATAGGTGACATCGAATATTATCGGACTATTCAAATGCAATATGATGGAACTATAACAAAATTTGGTCTTTACGTCAGTAAGCCTGATAAAGAAGCTCCCGAAGGCTTTCGTGATTTTCTGGAGATGGCCGCCAGGCAGGGATATGAGCGGCTGGCTCCCACCATGCAGGCAGATCATGAAAGTGGGAAAATATCGACGCAATAGAAAATGTGATCGAATAGCAATGTTGTTCAGACTGTATATTGGGGATAATTTCTTGCATCAACCCATCTTTAATTGTATGATTAACGAAGGTTGCATGCATAATGGCAGCTCTTTCGGAGAACAATTATGGCAAAAATCCTGATCGTGGATGACGACGAAAAAGTTACAACTTTGTTGAAGCGATTTCTTTCATCGATGGGCTATCAGGTCACCACGATCAATCATAGTTCGAAAGCCATTCAGACTGCGAACACGATCATCCCCGATCTCTTTATCTTAGATATTATGATGCCGCACCCCGATGGCTTCACGCTCTGCAGGCTGCTGCGCGACGACCCTAAATTTTCAAAGACCCCCATCCTGATCATCACCGCCCTTGATAACACCAATAGCAAGGCAACTACTTTCGGCGCAAATGACTATCTCTCAAAGCCATTCAACCTGGATGAACTCTCGATAAGAATAGATGCGTTGCTCGATAAAAAAACATAAGCCTTGTAAACCAATCTGCTCCAACAAAACTCATTCTATACATTACATTAGATTTTTATATGGAGAATGATCATGGCAAAAATATTAATCGTGGACGACGACGCAGAAACCACAACTCTGTTATCAGCCATCGTTAAATCCATGGGGCACGAACCGATCTCGGTCAATCAAAGTTGGCACGCTCTCACTACTGCAAAAGCCGAAAAACCATCGCTCGCCCTGCTGGACATCATGATGGCAGAAATTAACGGAATCGATTTATGCAAATTCATCAAGGCAGACCCGGAGCTTAACGAGATTCCAGTCATTATGGTTTCGGCCCTCAGCGACGAAGGCAGCAAAAGGGACTCATTCAATGCTGGAGCGCTGGATTTCATCACAAAACCGATCCATAAACATGAGCTTGCGCAAAGAATAAAATCTGCCCTGGGTGAATAATACCCACACGAAGCCCGGATTCCATCAAACCCATCGTCTTGCCATATATAATTTTTGACTGTATGATTGCGTAATTCTCAAGAATTCATTCTTATGGATCGGAAAAACTTATGGCAAAGATCATGGTAGTGGACGATGACAAACTTGTAACATCACTCTTGGAAAAATTACTTTCCATAGAAGGCTACGAAACGGTAGCCATTAATGAAAGCTCAACAGCACTTGCGGCGGCAATGGACGTAAAACCCGATCTCATCCTTTTAGATCTGATGATGCCGCAGCCCGATGGCTTTAAGTTATGCAGAATGCTGCGCCAGGAACCTGAATTCGCTGATACCCCCATCATCATTATCACCGCTTTGGATGATAGCGACAGCCGGGCCGTTGCCTTCGGCGCAGGCGCAAATGATTACATCACCAAACCATTCCACCCGGATGCTCTCACCGCAAGAATTAAAGAAATGCTGGAATAAATTAATTACATCTCGAGGAATATTCAGGTTGGTTGTAAAAAAAGTAAAATTAAAAGGCACATCCTTTCAACGAGATGTGCCTTTTGCAAACTTGCTTCGCTTTTACTTAAGCGTGCGAATAAAAGAAACAGCCTGCCAGATCTGCTCGTCGGTCAGAATGCCCTTCCATGCAACCATGGAGGTGCCTTCCTTACCAGTGGAAATACGCCAGAACAAATAATCGTCGCCAACCGTAGCTTGGAGTTCGGCAAGATTCTTCGGAGCAGGATCAAGCGCCGCACCAGCAGGACCGTCACCATGTCCCTCGGGGCCGTGGCAGGCTTCACAGTTGGTCTTGAATACGAGAGCGCCAGCCGCAGCGGCATCCGCGCCAAGCGGATTGGTCTTACCAGCGTATTCAGCAGGGACAGGAGCCAGGGTGGCAACTGCATCCGCACCGCCACCGCCACATGCAGCGAGGACAAGAGCGGTGAAAACTAAAACAACAAACAGGATTTTCTTCATCATATGCCTCCGAGTGTTATATGTATCAAATAGCGGTTGCTATTATAGGTGTTATGTGAAATCATGTACAGTTTCATTTAATTTTGATATATCCTTCAATTCATTCCTCTTTGTGACCGCTTCGCTTCATGCCGCGCTTCATCTTGATCCTGTTTTCTCAAGCCGACTCATCATCTGACAATGAGCGCCCGTGAAAAGTAGACTCACATGTAAGCCAAATTTTCAATCCGACTTACGCAGCATCTATTTGAAGGGTAAAATTGACCAACTATTCTTCGGAGCATGCTCAATGAAATTAAGAACCTGGCAAAAGATCGTCATTATTCTGTTCGCAATCCTTGCTATTCTTCGTATTGCCTCCAAACCCGCGCCTGAACACCCCTACTACGCCAACGACTTGAAATATCCTCTTGTGATTGCGCATCAAGGCGGCGACGGACTCTGGCCCGGCGATACCTTATTCGCTTACAAAAACGCAACGGCTTTGGGTGTGGATGTATTGGAAATGGATATTCACATCACCGAAGATGGCGTGCTGGTACTCATGCACGATGAAGCCGTGGATAGAACCACAGACGGCACTGGCGAGATCGAATCCATGACCCTTGCAGAACTCAAGCAACTGGATGCGGGCTACGACTGGTCTCCAGATGCAGGTGCCACCTTTCCATTTCGTGGGCAGGGAATTACTGTCCCGACATTGGAGGAAATCTTTCAGGAATTTTCGAACATGCGCATGACCATCGAAATCAAGAAATCAAACGCTTCGATGATTAAGCCCTTCTGCAGCCTGATCCGCGAATATAAGATGCAGGAAAAAGTTCTGGTCGCCACCTTCTATGATGACAAGATGAAAGAGTTTCGCGCGGAATGTCCCGAGGTTGCCACCTCCAGCGCCAAAAACGAAACCACCGTTTTTGTTTTACTTACCAAACCCTTCCTGGGTAGTTTTTATTCGCCGAAGTTTTTCTCACTGCAAGTCCCCGAAGAATCAGGCGGCATCACGGTGATGACCGAAGCCTTCATCCGCGCGGCGCATGAACGTAACCTGGCTGTGGAACCCTGGACGATCAACGACGCCGAGACCATGCGCCTCTTCATCGAATGGGGCGTGGGCGGTATCATTACAGACAGACCAGACATTATGCTTGAAGTTTTAGGAAGATAAATCTATGACATCCTACGAAACCAGTATCAACGATCTCCGTAAAAAGAGAGACAAAAATACAGCCTCCGACCCATTACATTGGCTTAATCTGGCAGGTTTATTCTGGCTGGAAGAAGGCGAAAATACCTTTGGGAGTGACGAAGGCAACAAGATCAGCTTGCCTGCTTTTCCGCTCGCGCACTGCGGAATATTTGAACTAAAAGATGGCTTGGTCACGCTTCGGTCCACTAAAGGCGCTAGCATCAACCTCAACGGAGCAGCCCCGGAAGCCCGCCCCTTACACACCGATCGCGACAAAGAACCTGACCTGATCAATATCGGCTCACTCACCATGAAGATCATTATCCGTGGAGGGGCTCCCTTAGTAAGAGTTTGGGATAGAGAATCACCCGCCCAAAAGAATTTCACAGGCTTTCATTACTACCCTGTTAAGCCAGAATACCGCGTCACCGCAAAATACATCCGCTATGACCCACCCAAACCAATTAGGGTAGTTGAAATAATTGGCACAGAAATCGACAGCGCGTTATTAGGACAGGCTCAATTCACGCTCAACGGTGTGGATTGCACTCTTGAAGCCGAAAAAAGCGGTGAAAAATTGCTTTTCAATTTCACCGATGGAACAAACAAAGACACCACATACGGCGGCGGAAGAAAATTCTATCTGCCGAAACCAGAGGTTGATGAAATCATTCTCGATTTCAATCTGACTGAAAATTGGCCCTGCGCTTATACACCCTTCGCAACCTGCCCCATCCCGCCCAAAGAAAATCGTCTGCCCATAAAAATTGAAGCAGGCGAACTGAAATATCATGAATAAAAACAAGCCGTGGAGGAAAATTTCACGGCTTGTTACGCTTCACGCATCACGTTTTACGAATTTATTCCATCCATTTCGCTCTATCTTCAAACCTCGGTCTCACACGCAGTTCAGGCCAAAATTCGGGATACCCCACATAAATAAAACCAACAATAGTTTGATCGGCAGCAAAGCCCAAAAATTCCTTTACCTTTGCATCCCGCGCCCATTCGCCTGTGCGCCAGATCGTGCCGAGTCCCAAAGCATGAGCCGCTAATAAAATATTCTGTGCAGCAGCAGATGCGGCAGAGACATTCTCGATTTCGATGATCTTTGGTTCTGTTGGTTTATCCACACCAATGGCAATGAGCACAGGAGCGCGGAGCGGCAAGGCGCGGGTCTTGTCCAAACCTTCGGGTGGAGTAGCAGGGTTACGGTCCAGAAAAGAGGCGGCCATCACATCACCCAATTTTTTTCGCCCATCCCCAGTCAAAACAACAAAACGCCAGGGCCGCACTTTATGATGGTTGGGAGCTTGTACCGCGGCGCTTAAAAGTGTTTCGATCACATCACGCGGAACAGCATCCTGCTTTACCTGTTTGATCGTTTGTCTTCCATGTATTGCTTCGATTACATCCATCGTTCCTCCGTTCATCACAGACGCTTACGGGTAAAATTGTCTTACCATGAACATATTTTTTTCCAAAGCACATCGCAAACATTATCCGCCCTTTGAGGTTTTTGATGGTGGCAAACGTGTTCCATATTACGAGAGTCCAGATCGCATGGATCGGATTCTATCTGCGCTCCAAAAAACAGATTGGGCTGATTTCGCTGAACCAAAAGATTTTGGACTCGACCCGATCTTATCTGTGCATGATAAGAATTACATCAACTTCCTCGCCTCCGCCTGGACCGAGTGGCTGGCCTCTGACCCTGAGGTTGCGGCTGCGCCTGAGCAGAATGCCTTCCTGCCAGCCACATTTGCATTGAGACGCCAACCTCGCATACCGACCACATTGCTTGGCAAAGGCGGCTACTACATTATGGATTTATCCGCGTGCATCGTTGAGGGGACATACATGGCATCATTGGCTTCGGCTAACTGTGCACTGAGTGCGGCGGAATTAGTTATCAGTGAACAGCTATCGGTCTTTGCATTGTGCCGCCCTCCCGGGCATCACGCAGGCAGAGATTATGCCAGCGGATATTGTTTCATCAACAACGCGTCCGTTGCGGGAAACTGGCTTTCTTCAAAAGGAAAAGTTGCCATCCTTGATATTGATTATCATGCAGGCAACGGCACACAGGATATTTTCTACGAACGAAATGATGTGTTAACCATCTCCATTCACGGCGACCCCGAGTTTGAATATCCACACTACATAGGCTTTGCAGATGAAATTGGCTCGGAGGCAGGGCTTGGCTTCCACAAAAATTTCCCGCTTCCCAGAAACACAGGTGACGTTGACTATTTATCTGCATTAGATGAAGCCTTGAACATGATCAAAACCTTCGCGCCGAAATACCTTGTTCTCTCTACAGGCG
The DNA here is from genome assembly GCF_057083605.1 of Candidatus Villigracilis sp. Taxonomy (NCBI): domain Bacteria; kingdom Bacillati; phylum Chloroflexota; class Anaerolineae; order Anaerolineales; family Candidatus Villigracilaceae; genus Candidatus Villigracilis; species Candidatus Villigracilis sp. Next base: position 74,426 of record NZ_JBXMTI010000114.1, read on the forward strand.
TGGATATTTTTGATGGCGATCCGCTCGGTACATTCAAAATTACACACGAGTGCATTGGCGAAATAGGGAAAAGGATTGCCGCAATGAATTTACCAACTGCCATCATCATGGAAGGCGGTTACGCCAACGATGCGCTTGGTGCTAATATTGTCAAATTACTGGAGAATTTCAAATGAGAAAAGCTTTCCCTGTTTTACTGCTATTTCTATTTGCAGTATCCGCCTGCGGACCTTCACCTGAAGAACAGGCCACACTGACCGCCGCCTCGTGGACACAAACGCCCAGCTTCACGCCTAGCCCAACTGCAACGTTTACGCCAACAATAACACTTACCCCAACCATCACGCTCACCCCCACGATCACAGCCACACCGACATTTGCATTTCCAACAGTCACTGTCAACAAACAAGCACATTGCAGGTACGGTCCCGGGGTCGCCTACCTTCACGCCGCTGATTTGTTCGTAGATGATGCTGGCAGTGTGCGCGGAAGAGCGCTTTACAGCAGTTGGCTTTACATAAAATTCGACAAGTTAAATTATTTCTGCTGGGTTGCACCCTCCGTTGTGGATGTGGTCGGCGACATCAGCAATATCAAAAAGGTGGAGCCAAATCTTTTATCGATTGGAAGCAACCGCTACGGCCCGCCATCCAATGTGCAGGCGACTCGCTTTGAAGAGGAAGTCAACATTACCTGGGATCAAGTGGATATGACAAACGACGATGATCGCGGCTACTTTATTGAAGCATTTGTTTGTCAGAACGGCAACTATCTGTGGTGGACGCAAGACTTTCCCGAACAAACAATAACTACTTTCTCTGTCAAAGATGAAGCAGGCTGTGCCGCGCCATCTTATGGAAAATTATATACGGTTGAAAAACATGGATACTCGAACCCAGTGGATATTCCGTGGCCTGCGCCATAGTTAAGAAATGAACCGCAAAGATCGCAAAGATCGCGAAGAAATAAGAGTGCGTCGCATCTAGCCGTGATTCCCTGAGCGGAGCGAAGGGTCTCTACTCCTGAAACCAGAGATTCTTCGCTTCGCTCAGAATGACACCGTGTAGGGGGCAACGCACTCTCAACACTTTAGATAAAAAAGCGAACGCTGCTTGCGTCCGCTTTTTGCTTATGTCAATATTCCCGCTTTTTTCAAAGCGCCTTCCAGTGCATCGATTGTGGCTGGTTTTATCAGCATGGCTTGTGCGCCTCCGCGTAAAACATGTTGGCGCGTTTCAGGCTGGTCATCAGATGTGATGACGATAACGGGCACTTTCATCAGACGCGGCTCACGGCGGATATAGGCCAGCACTTCGGTTCCATCCACGCCTGGCATGTTGATATCAAGGCATACAAAGCGCGGGATAAAACTTCCCAACACGGCCATGGCTGGGCTTGAGCCATAAGCAACACGTGCGGGCAAATCCAATAACCCTAACATTTGTTGTAAAGCATCTGCGGTCTGACGGTTATCGTCAATAATTAATCCTTCGGTCATTCATCCTCCAAAATAACTGTGCCCATCACAGACACGTCGTAACCTTTCAGTTGAGATACTGCCTCTCGAAAACGCGAATCAGCTAACAGGTCGAAGAGAGGCGCGAGCAGGTTGTCATCCGCAAATTGTTCTGGTATCACCAGGTCGTAACGTTCTTGAAACAGAGGGATGAAATCGAGATCCAAAGCCTGTGCGGCGGCGGCAATTCCAAGCCCACAATCTGCACGACCCGATGCAACTGCGGTTGCAACACCGAGGTGAGTATACTCTTCCTGAGAATAGCCGACAATGGACTCTGGGGAAATTGTTATCAAATTCAAATGATAATCCAACAAGACTCGCGTGCCCGCCCCACGTTGACGATTGACAAATTGCACGCCTCCACCCTGACCTGTGCCTGCGAGGTCTCCCAAATTTTTGATTCCCTTTGGGTTTCCCTTCTTAACAATCAAGCCCTGATCGCGCTTCACCAACGCAACCACCTTTACAGAAATATTCGGCATGTACTGGCGGATATATGAAATATTATATTCGCCTGTTTGCGTATCAAGCAAATGCGAACCTGCAAGATGCGCCTCACCGCGCCGCAATGCAACCAGCCCGCCCTGCGAACCGACATTAGCCGAAGCGAGCCTGCGATCATGTTCAGCGAGGAATTGAGCAAGCAGGTCTAATGTAAGATCATGTGAGCCGATACAAAAAATTGTTTTTTCAATTTCAGCTTTACTTCGATAAAGACGCACCTGTACTTGCTCGCCCGCATCCATGCCTTGCGTGCCGCTGGGAATCAAGGCAAGTCCATCTGCCTGCACAAGAGATGTGATGACTCCCGCGCCGCGTGATAATGGCGCAGCCAGAAGCTTCCCCCCCACCTTCCCTACGGCCACGCGGACAAAGTCATCATCCCCCGCAGGTGAAACAATTTTGCGCGTGAGCGTTGCGGTTTCAGTAGGAAGTTCGTTCGGTCTGCGCCCAAGCCATTTGGCAATCAGTGACTCGACGAAGATATCAATGGTTAATGCGGCTGATACTGGGTAGCCTGGAACGCCGATAATGGGAATTGACGATTTACGATTTTCGATTAACGATTGACGATTGATTAAGCCCAAGATTACGGGATGGCCCGGGCGGACGGCAACACCGTGAACCAAAAGCGTCCCCAGTTTTTCAACCACCTTTGATGAAAAATCTTCTGCACCTGCGGAGGAGCCTGCATTTAATAGGATCAGGTCATGCGTTTGTGCGGCTTGTTCCACGCGTTCGCAAATCAAATCGAAATCATCTTTTATGATGGGAAATCTTGTCGGTTCACCGCCCATGGACTTAACTTGCGCCGCTAGCACGAGCGAGTTGTATTCGAGAATGTCGCCTGCTTTTAGTTTGGAGCCGATCGGGACAAGTTCCGTGCCCGTTGGTAGGATGGCAACTTTGGGCTTGCGCGCGACGCGAATGGTTTGATGTCCAGAGGCGGCGATGGCTCCCAAATCCACGGAGCGGAGGATGTGACCAGACGGCAAAACAAGTTGAGTAGCAACAATATCCTCCCCCAGCGGGCGGACATGACTCCATGGTGCGACAGCAGCGCGAATGCGAATCGAAGATGGCCCACGCACGGCAGATGTGATCTGTCCGTTTTCATCCAATGACTCAGTATTTTCAATTGGAATAACAGCATTCGCCCATTCGGGTAAAGGATCGCCTGTATCGAGATACTGCGCTTGAACCGCTGAATTACTAATTACTGATAACTGAATCGGTGACGACGGCTGTGCCCCATTCGTATCCTCGGCTCGGATGGCAAACCCATCCATCGCGGAGGCGTGATAATGCGGGGATGAAATCTCTGCCCAAATCGGCTCGGCAGTGACACGACCCAGGGCATTTTCATCCAGAGGAATCGTTTCAACACCAAGTACGCGCCAGAGGTTTGCATCCTGCAATGCTTCTCTGAGTCGCGCTTGGGCTTGCGAGAGGGGAATATCGTGAAGGTAGACAGACATTTGATTTACGACTTTGGATTTACGATTGGTGGTTGAGTAGCCTCACGCACTTTGTGGGGCGTATCGAAACCACCTATTTTAAGAATTCCATACATTGGTGGTTTCGATACAGGCGAGAAAAGCACTCGCCTTACTCAACCACCAGAGTTTTTACTAAATCCCATCCATTGTGGCGCCGAGGCGTTTGATGATCTCATCCACTTCTTCTTCATTGATCGAAAGCGGAGGCGAGAACGCCAATGTATTTCCCAGCGGACGAGTGCGAAGTCCGCGCTCCTGCGCAGCTTTGAAAATTTTCATGGTTGTGGCGACGTCGGCGGTTTTGACTTCCTTATTTGAAACAATTTCCACACCGCAGACCAAGCCAAGTCCACGCACATCACCGACAAAGGGAAATTCTTTGAGGGTTTGCAAGCCTTCCAAAAGGCGTTTGCCTAAGTCACGCGCTCGTTTGGGAAAATTCTCTTTCTCCATGATCTCAAGGTTTTTCAAACCAACCGCACACGCCATTGCATGACCCGAATAAGTATAGCCATGCATATAAGCTTCGCTCTCCGCAGCGGATTCCATCGTCTCACGAATTTCGTCCGAGATTTGCATGCCGCCCAGTTGAGCATATCCGCTGGTAATGGCTTTCGCGAAGGAGAGAATATCGGGCTTTACATTCCAATGTTTGAGCGCGAACCACTCGCCCGTGCGGCCAAAGCCAGTGATGACTTCATCAGCAATGAACAGGATCTCATATTTGTCGCAGATCTGGCGAATGAGTGGGAAATAGTCAGCGGGAGGAACGATCACGCCGCCCACACCCATCACAGGTTCAGCAATGAACGCCGCAACGGTATCCTTTCCCTCGCGCAGAATCGCTTCTTCTAGTTCACGGGCCGCAGCCTGACCGATCGTCTCACCAGCCTTCAACTGGCCCTCATAACGATATGGATTCGGCGCAGGGATGTGAATAAACCCATCCATCGCGGGACCGAACATGGTGTGATATTTTTCCAGGCCCGTTGCAAATGTCGTGGCAAGAGTTATGCCATGATACGAACCTTTACGGGCAATGACTTTGTACTTACCTGGCTTGCCTTTGCGCTTCCAAAAATAGCGCGCGGTCTTGAAAGCAGAATCGTTGGCCTCCGAGCCGCCCGAGGCAAAGAAAGTAGTGTTCAATCCATCGTAGGCAAAACTAGCGAGCTTATCTGCCAATTGAATGGAAGGAAGATTCGTCATGCCTGAAAAATTGGAAGTGAAGGCAAGCTCCTTCATCTGGTCATAAGCGGTTTTGGCGAGTTCTTCACGTCCATAACCCACGTTGACATTCCATAATCCAGCCATGCCATCCAGAATTTTTTGTCCGTCTGTGGTGTAAAGCCAGATACCCTCGCCTCGCTCGATCACCAAAGGGTTGGCGTGTGATTTGGGATGATAGGTTGGGTGAAGCTGTTTTTTATCTTTTTCGATCCATGCTGTGGTGTTTTGTTTCATCGTAATCTCCAGATATGCAATGTATCATTCTTCTACGTTCAACGTTTGAACGTTCAAACGTTGAACGTCACCCTAACACCTCTACATCATGCGGCCCTGACTCCTTCAGCCCCGCCCCCGTCATGCGCACAAAGATCGCTTTTTGTTGAAACTCTTCAATGGAACTTGCGCCGCTATAACTCATACCTGATTGAAGGCCGCCGACTAGTTGAGTCAACACCTCGCGCGCTTTACCGCGATACGGTACAGCTGCTTCCACGCCTTCAGCAACGTAATCTTCGATCTCTTCTTGAGTTAGGTCATTGCCTTCGCGCTTATTGCGGTCAATATTTGCCTCACGTGAAGCCATCCCGCGCGAGGCTTTATAACGATGACCTCGCCGAGTCATCACCAAGCCTGGGCTTTCATCGGTACCTGCAAACAGACTTCCGATCATTACGCTTTGAGCACCTGCCGCAATGGCCTTTGCTACATCCCCAGGTTGGCGAATCCCGCCATCTGCAATGATCGGGATTCCATACGGGCGTGCCGCTTCTGCACATTCGATGATCGCAGAAAGCTGAGGCACTCCTGAACCAGCCACGATGCGCGTGATACAGATCGAGCCGGGCCCTACACCTACTTTCACAGAATCAGCGCCTGCATCAATTAATCGTTTTGTGCCATCACTTGTAGCAACATTCCCACCGATGATCTGCGCCTCTGGAAAATGCTTGCGGATATTTTTTATCATCTCAATTTCCATATGTGAATCGCCATGAGCAATATCCACCACAACGCAATCCGCGCCCGCCTCCAAAGCCGCTTCAACCCGGCGCATTTCCATATCCCGCACACCAACTGCCGCGCCAACTGCCAAACGTCCCTTTGAATCCTTGGTGGCTTTCGGGAATTGAGTGATCTTCATAATATCCTTCAAGGTCACCAAACCCGTAACCTTGTCATTCTTATCCACCAATGGCAGTTTTTCAATACGATGATCATGCAATAGTTTTTCAGCATCCTTCAAACTCGTCTCATGCAAAGCGGAAATAACTTCCTTCGTCATAATCCTGGTTAACAACTTGGCATCATCATCTTCAAATAACAGATCGCGGGTTGTCACAATACCGATCAGTTTTTCATTTTTATCCACGATCAAAATTCCGCCCGTGCCTGTTTCGCTCACTACACGCTTCACATCACCGACAGTATGTGTATCCGTCATCGTGATGGGTTTATCTACAATAAATGACTCGGCCTTCTTGACGCGCTTGATCTGACTCGCCTGTTCGGCAATCGTCATGAAACGATGGATCATGCCAATACCGCCCTCGCGCGCAATCGCGATTGCCATCTCACTCTCGGTCACCACATCCATGTTGGCAGAGACGATTGGTGCATATAAAGCGATCTTCTTCGTCAGCCAGCTCTTTGTTGAAAGCATGCGCCTCGAATCCACATTTGAATATTGAGGCACCAACAGCACATCATCATAAGTCAACGCAGTATCCTGTAAAATCTTCATCGGAACTCCTCTTCGCCAAAATCGAACCGCCCGAATTATAATGCTTGACGATGAGTCTTTTGCCAGATTCGGGAATCGTTATTCGATACTCGGAAATCGGGATTCGGTTTTCCGATTCGCGATACCCAATTCCCGATGTCCAATTCCTAAATTACGAATATCGAATAACGGAGGTCTTATGACAGTTACAGCAGTGATCGGTTCACAATGGGGCGACGAGGGCAAGGGCAAGGTCGTGGATTTTCTCGCGGAACGTGCAGACTATGTGGCACGCTTCAACGGCGGGAATAATGCGGGGCATACCGTGATCAATGAGTTTGGAACATTCAAAATTCACCTGGTGCCTTCGGGGATTTTTGCAAAGAATACAACCGGGCTGATCGGCGGAGGCGTAGTCATTGACCCCAAAGTGCTGATCGATGAAATCGAAATGCTCAACAGGGCTGGCGTTGACATTGATGGCCGGTTATGGGTTTCTCCGCGCTCGCATTTGATCATGCCATATCATAAAATTCTAGATGGGCTTTATGAGGAAGCCAAGGGCGCTGGCGCAACAGGCACAACCCGTCGCGGCATCGGGCCCGTATTTGCAGACAAGGTCAGCTACAACGGCATCCGCTGGACGGATTTTACGAGTGATATGTTCGAACAGCGCTTGCAGATGCAATTGGAGTTGAAGAATAAGATCATCGTAGCGTTGGGCGGTGATGGGTTGAAGTATGAAGCAGTGCGCGATGAGTATCGCGGATATTATCTAAAATTGAAACCGTACATCAAGGAATTATTTTCACTGGTGCAGGATGGTTTGAAAGCAGGTAAGAATTTTTTGCTTGAGCAAGCCATGGGAACATTTCTGGATACAGATTGGGGAACCTACCCATTCGTGACCGCATCCACTACGATCCCATCTGCTGCTTCTGCAGGACTTGGAATCCCGCCAAGATACATTACGAATGTTGTCGGCGTGACCAAGGCCTACACTACAAGAGTCGGCGCTGGGCCCTTGCCCACAGAGATCACAGATACCAGAAGCGATGTGTATGAACAGTTTGGCGAAGTGGCTGCCACCACTGGCCGCATTCGCCGAGTCGGCTGGTTGGATCTGGAAATCGTGAAGACGGCTGTTCAACTCAGCGGCGTGACTGAGTTATGCCTGACCAAGCTGGATGTGTTGAGCAACTTGAAGGAAGTTCAAGTCTGTGTGGGCTATAAGTTGAACGGAGAAACCGTCCGCTATGCGGACGTTGACGCGTATGGACTCGATAAGGTGGAGCTCGTTTATCAAACCATGCCAGGTTGGAAGGAAGACATCAGCAAGGCAAGGTCGTTTGAAGAACTGCCCATCAATGCGCAAAACTATGTGAAGATGATCGAGGATGCCGCAGGAGCCCCTGTCAAGTGGATTGGGGTTGGCCCTGAGAGGGAAGCGACGATTCGGAGATAATGGTCATGGTGTAAAATAAAGCCATGGCTACTACTCTTCAAATCCAACCTATTCCTTTGCCGCTCGTTGTTGACAAAAACGGGGTTGTCAAAGTAGGCGGAACACGTGTAACGCTGGATACAGTGCTAAAAGCCTTCATCAGGGGTGCAACAGCGGAAGAAATTGCCCAGCAATATCCCTCCATATCACTTTCAGATATTTATTCAACAATCAGTTATTACCTGCAAAACCGCAAGGAAGTGGATAAGTATTTGGATAAAAGAAAAAAACAGGCTCAAGCCGTCAAAAGAGAAAACGAAAAACGGCTTGACCCGCATGGCATACGCGAACGGCTGTTGGCTCGAAAAAACAAATAAACCATGCTCATCCTCATCGCTGACGAAAATTTCAATAACGACATTGTACGCGGGATGCTCCGCCGCAAACCAGACCTGGATATTGTGCGTGTTCAAGATATTGGGTTGTCCAATGAGGATGATCGTGTTATTTTGGAGTGGGCGGCGCAGGAAGGCCGCGTACTGGTAACACACGATGTCACTACCATTACCAATTTTGCTTACGAGCGTGTACGGGCTGGAAAGCTCATGCACGGAGTAATAGAAGTGGATGATGATCTGCCTATTGGGCAGGCCATTAATGATATTCTATTGGTGGTGGAATGCAGCGAGCTTGGTGAATGGGAAGGCCAGATCATCTATATCCCATTGCAGTAGGGTACACTTATCACATGCCAAAAATAAAATTTGAATGGGACTCTGCCAAGGCAGAAAAGAATGTCGCCAAATACGATGTCAGTTTCGACGAAGCGGCATCCATATTCAATGATCCGCTTGCGCTTTATTTTGATGACCTTGAACATTCGCAAAAAGAAAAGCGGGAATTTGTGATCGGAAGATCAACTGCTCGCGAAAGGCTGCTGACTTGTTTCATCGTTAGAACTGAAGGCACCGTCCGCATTATCAGCGCGCGAACCTCGACGCACAGGGAGAGGCAAAACTACGACGAGAACGCGGAAGTCGTGGGCTAGACAAAACCACGTTCGTGGGGTGATAGGACAGTAACTTTTTAGCAAACACTCATCTCCTCTCCTAGCTTTCTAATCCCATCTTCATATTGACCCCAGTACACGCGAATTATAATTAAATTGTCTGAACTTTCAATGAATCTCGAATGGAGGTAGAAATGAACATTCTGGTATGGATCATCTTTGGCGCGCTGGCCGGCTGGATCGCAAGCATCATCATGGGCACCAACAAGCAGATGGGAGCGCTCGCTAACATCATTGTCGGAATCATCGGTGCCTTCCTTGGCAGCTACCTCGTGCCGCTGTTGGGCGGGCCCGCTGTCACTGGCTTCAACCTCCCCAGCCTGCTTGTGGCAATCGGTGGCGCCGTGGTTTTGCTCTTCATTGTAGGTCTATTCGGTGGCCGCGGTCGACGTAGGAGATAATAAGGTAATTCGGAATATTCAAGAAAAGAGAGCCGCGCCATAAAATGCGCGGCTCTCTTTTCGTCATTGCGAGGAGGGCCATAGCCCGACAAAGCAATCTCCGATATAGTTTGTATAGCCCAATATTTCAGAGATTGCTTACCCATTCGGGTACGGTGTCGCCGCAGCGAACGCAGCTCGCAATGACGAAGTCTCTTCTACGCCAAAGGCAAAGTAAACACAAAGACACTTCCTTTATTTTCGCCTTCGCTCTCGGCCCAAATTTTTCCACCTTGCGCTTCAACCAGATGTTTTGCAATCGTCAGGCCGATGCCTGAACCACCATGCGCACGCGAGCGGGATTTATCCACTCGGTAGAAGCGGTCGAAGATATGGGCGAGGTGCTCGGGAGGAATGCCAATTCCAGAATCACGTATAGCAATGCGTGCCATACTTTTATCTCGCTCGATTGAAATCTTCACGGTTCCGTCTGCGGGAGTGTAATGCAGGGCATTACCGAGCAGATTGGTCAACACTTGCAGTGTACGATCTTCGTCAGCCAGGGTAAGGACTGGGTGAAGAGGCAGGCTCGAGGTCAGCATGACGCGCTTTTCATCGAATTGAAATTGCATACGCTTGGTCACTGTTGCGATTAGGCGAGCAGAGTCAACGGAGTGAATATCCAAATGAGTTGACTTTGATTCAACGCGGCTAAGTTCCTGCAAGTCGTTCACCAGGTGATTGAGGCGTTCGGCTTCAGCATGGATCTGCTGATATGTTTCATCGGTGGCGGGAAGCACGCCATCCATCAACCCCTCAGCGGAACCTTTGATGGCGGTGAGCGGCGTGCGAAGTTCATGTGCCACATCGCCGATCAATTGGCGGCGCATGGTTTCAACCTGTTCAAGTTTTTCGGCCATTTGATTGAAGCTTATTGCAAGCAAACTTAATTCATCAGTGCTTTGTAATTGCACACGTTCTTCATAATGGCCCTCTGAAATTCTCTGGCTGGCATTTGTCATCACATGCACAGGCGCGATCACACTTCTGCTCAAAATAAAACTTACAACCAACGCCACCAGTGAAGCCGCAATAACAGCGAAGATCAAAGACTCATTAAATGATGCGCGAAAGTTTTGATAAAAATCCATCATCATTCCGCCCTGTTGCCCTGGTCCCTGACCCATCATCATTCCATTTCCAGCACCCCAGCTTTGCTCCATGAATTGTAAATGATGTGCATATGCACGCGGAGTCGTAAAAATTGTGGTCACCCAAATAACCGCCATTCCAATGATGATGACCAAAATGTAAGACACAAAAAGTTTCATGCCCAAGTGTGATTGAATATATTTCATAACGCCTCATCATCAAAACGATAGCCAACACCGCGCACGGTGGCAATGGTATCGGGGTTGCCTAATTTTGTACGCACGTGCCCAAGGTGAACATCCACCACACGCATCTCGCCAAAATACTCTCCGCCCCAAACTTTTTCAAGCAACTGCTCACGTGATAAAACCCGTCCGCGATTTTCAGCCAGCGCGCGCAGAAGATCAAACTCGATGGCTGTCAATTCGATGGGTTGATCATCCACTGTGACTTGACGCGCGCCAATATCGATCCGCACATGACGAAAAGCCAACACGCCTCCCTCGCCACCCATTCCTGCTCCTGTTTGAAGACGCCTCAACGCCGCCTTGACTCTCGCCACCAACTCACGCGGACTAAATGGTTTGGTCACATAATCATCCGCACCAACGGAAAGCCCCACGATCTTATCTGTTTCTTCCGTGCGAGCCGTGAGCATGATGACATAAACATCAGAATCACGGCGTAATTTCGAGAGCAGTTCCAAACCATCCATGCCAGGCAGCATCACATCCAGGATGATCAGGTCTGGCTTGAAAGCGTGCGCCGCTTTGAGACCTGAAGGGCCATCAGTGGCTGTAAACACTTCATAGCCTTCGGGCTTGAGATAAGCCTGCACTAGATTCACAATGGAGGGTTCGTCATCGATCACGAGGATTTTAGTCATGGGTAAATTGTACCTTTTTTAGAATGATAGTCATACGCCGTGAACGGAGAATGAAGCATTTATGAAGATTTGATAAAGATTTAAAATGGACACCATCAACAAAAAGTCCCTGCCCAATAGCAGGGACTTTGGTTTTTCTATTTCGCTGGGAGTATCTTGCCAGTCACTTCGCCAAAGCCAACCCGATATCCATCGCTCTGACAATAGCCCTTCATCACAACCGTATCGCCATCTTGTAAGAACTTTCTCGTTTCACCGTTCGGTAACGTAATCGGTTTTTCGCCGCGCCAGGTCAACTCAAGCATCGAGCCGTAGCTATCTTCCGTTGGGCCGCTGATCGTGCCTGTGCCGCATAGGTCGCCCATCCGCATGTTGCAGCCTGTGACAGTGTGATGCGCGAGCATTTGATCCATACTCCAATACAAGTGTTTCATATTCGAGCGGCTGATGGTTTGCGGCACATCCATGTTTGCGCTTTGTAGAGTCACTTCCAGTTGGATGTCATATCCATTTGTTGAATCAGTTTGCAGATACGGAAGAGGCGTTGGCTCTTGCTTGGGCCCATCCACGCGGAACGGTTCGAGTGCATCCATGGTCACCACCCAGGGTGAGATCGAGGTCGCAAAATTTTTCGCGAGGAATGGTCCCAGCGGTTGATACTCCCACGCCTGAATATCGCGCGCGCTCCAATCGTTGAGCAGCACCATGCCAAATATATGTTCGTGCGCGTTCTTAATTGAAATCGGTTCACCCAGGTTATTGCCCGTGCCGATAAAAACCCCCATCTCCAATTCAAAATCCAACGAACGTGAAGCTACGAATTCAGGGGGCGCGCCCTTTGGAGCCACCTGCCCGCGCGGACGAATCACGTCCGTGCCAGAGACGACTACTGAACTTGCGCGCCCATGATAACCGACGGGCAAATGCAGCCAATTAGGCATCAGCGCATTTTCCTTGCCGCGAAACATAATGCCGACATTTGTGGCATGCTCGCGCGAGGCATAAAAATCCGTGTAATCGCCAATGGCAACGGGCAAATGCATTTGGGCTTCTTCAACTGAAACGAGAGCACGCGATTGCAACGCTTCATTTTCTAACGGAGAGTTGTCATCACTCAACAAGCGAATCAAACTCTGACGCACTTCCCGCCATGTGTCACGCCCTGTGGACATGAAACGATTGAGGGTTATGTTAGAAAAGAATCCATATTGTTTATCAAATAATTTTTCTTCATCAAGAATGGAAAGGTCAACAACCCAATCACCAATCCGTGTACCAATCCTCGGCTGTGGGTTTGAGGCGGTTGAGAACACACCATATGGCAGGTTCTGAATTGGAAAGTCTGATTCTGGATGTACATCGATGAATGATTTGAGAGGCATGTGTTTTCCTGTGCAAATATCTAAAAGGAACTATGTCGTTGCGAGGAGGGTGTTCTTCCCGACGAAGCAATCTCCGATTAAATAGTGGATACCACTCGATGAGATTTTCTTCGCAACAGGAGATTGCTTCGGGCTAACGCCCTCGCAACGACATGACACTTTCACTTCAACAACCCCAACAATCGCAAATCTTCGCGCGGCTCGTCAAAGCTGCAACTACCAAATGAAACAACTTGATGACGTGCTTGCATTATTTCAGAAGTAGCTACGTGTAAATCCTTCCACGCAAAACCTGTTTCATCGAACACAAAGTTCTTCGGCTCTTCATCTTCAAGGATGGATCGAATTTGTTCAACTGATAAATTATTTATCACGGCCAATACGCCTGCGCCAAACACATTGAGAAAACCGTGCATTTTCGCCTGCACGCTTTCATTGTAATGCCGCACTGGATGATGAAGCCCCGCTGTGGCTTTTATTGGAACACCCGCATCTCTTGCGGAAGCAATGGCCCAGGCCACCTGTTCAGTAGACGGAAAGGCATCCGTCGTCACGCCGCCTGTCCGCAGTTTGAAACCAACATGTTTATCTTTGATCTTTCGGAGTGCGCGAATTAGTTTTTCAGCACGTTCCTGCCAGCCTTCACCCCATGGCGCCTCAAAGAAAACTGTCAAGCCGTTTTTATTGAGAACATCTGCCGCCTTATTGACCAAATTATGAGCACTGGGATTGTGACCCAGCGCAGACGAAGGCATTACAACTTCAAACATATCAACCAAGACACGAGCACCATGTAATTCGCGAAACACATTAATGTCTTCAATATCCAGTTTCAGGTTTTCAAGAAATTCATCTGCATCCTTCCCGCTGCGTCCTAAAGCAGAAAAAGCCAACACACCTTCACGTGGAAAAACTTGTTCCGCAAGTTGAGATAATTCAGCCAGCCGTTTCGCAGGGATGATAAAACGCGAGAGCATCCATGCTTCGGCATCTTTCTGATATTTCACAAAATTGCGAATCGCCTCCTCAAGCGGCAAACTCGCAGGCGGGTACAGCCCCGCATAATCAACGATCTGGGATAAAAATATTTTCAGGCTATTCAGCATATAAGATAATTATAGTCTGAAAAATTTCGGTCAACTGGTGGTTTCGGTACGCCTTTCGCTACACCTGCACTGCAACAAACGCAGTGCGGTGCAGTGTCGCTCAAGGCTACTCAACCACCAACTTTGTATAAGACTGTTGAGCTCAAACCAACATGATCTGCTTCAATTGAAATTCCACCAACTCGCGCAGACTCTTTTGCTCCAATACCGTATGGGATATTTGACCTTCGAGCAGCAACATGATAAACCCATGGACAATTCCCCAGGCTGACAATGCCGCCAAGTCTGACGGTCCGCTTCTCAATACCCCCGATGCCTGATTCGCTTCAACGATCTTTTTCACCAACTGAAAATTTCTCTGTGACTCCACCACGAACTCAGGATATTCCTTTTCTTTTTCCAACACCCCCGAAAACATGACCTTGAATCTGTCAGGATCATCCATCGCAAATTGGACATATGCCCACGCAGCTTCAACCAATTGCCTGGATGGTTGCTCTTTGTATTGTTCGACCACCGCGCTCACCCGCTCATGCAGTTGACGAAAGCCTTCGGTTGAGATCGCTGCGATCAAAGCCTGCTTATCCACGAAATGCGAATATGGTGCAGTATGGCTCACCCCTGCCTTCATCGCGACCTTGCGTAGGGACAATCCACTCACGCCATCTTTCGCAAGAATCTCAACTCCTGCTTTGATAAGAGCATTCTTCAAGTCACCATGATGGTAGGTTTTCTTCTTATTAGGCATTTTCTTATTTCCGTGTCACTCTAAGCGGCAGCGAAGAGTCTCCTTCACTTTATACGAGAGACCCTTACCCATTCGGGTACGATGTCACCAAAGTTCATCATCGTAATCTTGACACTGTAAAGATTATAGATAATAATTAATTAGTTGTCAAGAAATTAACCGCGAAGCACGCCAAGGGCGCGAAGATTCTTTTTGGTTTTCTTTGCGAACTTTGCGGTCTTAGCGGTTCAAAAAAAGGATTTTCCCATGCCCGAATACCAGCCCTACAAACAGGAAGTCGTAGACACCTGCCACACCCTCCTCAACCGCGGATACCTCAAAGCTACCGAGGGTAATATCTCAGCACGTATCAAAGGCGGAAACGCTTTTGCGATCACCCCATCCAATTACGACTACGCCAAAATGCAGGCAGACGATATTTGCATTCTCGATTACGAGACTAAATCCATTGAGGGGAAAATGAAACCATCCATTGAAAGTGGAATGCATGCGGGGGTCTATCAGAATCGCGCGGATGTGCATTGCATCATCCATACGCACCAGCCCTACGCCAGCGCACTGGCGCTGATCAAAATGCCAATCCCCGCCCTGTTCGATGAGCAAGTCCGCTTTTTGGGCCGCAGTGTGGATATCATCCCCTATGCCCCATCAGGGACTGGCTTTCTCAAGAACGCGGTCAAATCCAGAGTGAAGAACAATAACAACGCTTTCATTCTACAAAATCATGGCGTACTCGTCTTCGGTGTGACGATGGAACAAGCCATCCATAATATGGCTTTGCTTGAGAAGTGCGCGCTAACCTATCTGCTTGCGATCATGACTGAGAAGAAAGTATCAAAGATTCCCTTGCCTATTCGCGAGATTACATTCGCCAAGTTGCGCGCAGATGAAAAGAAATTTGCGGAAATAAAATAACACGTAGGGGCACAGCGAGCACAGCGAGACGAAAAATGACGAAGCTTCTTCATGTACTCGCTGTGCCCCTACAATAATATGGAAAACAAAATGACACAGCAATACGCCATCTCTGAATACCCAAACGTGGACGAAGTCTACGCAAAACTAGAAAACCTCATCAGCCAGCCCATTCGCCCCGTTAATCGCGAGAAGATGAAGGAATATCTGGATTACTTTGAATGCAAATGCAAACGCTCGAAGGAATTGACCGACGAAGCCAAGAAATACATCCCCGGTGGTGTACAGCATAACCTTGCTTTCAACTATCCCTTCCCCATTGCCATTGAAAAAGCGGATGGCGCTTATCTCTGGGATGCGGATGGAAATAAATATATTGACTTTCTCCAAGCAGGCGGGCCAACCATTCTGGGAAGCAATTATGCTCCAGTACGCGAAAAAGTAATGGAGATGTTGCAATCCTGCGGCCCTGTCACGGGTCTCTTCCATGAATATGAGCTCAAGCTCGCACAATTGGTTTCAAAGTTCATGCCATCCATTGAAATGTTCCGCATGTTAGGGTCGGGAACAGAAGGAGTCATGGCGGCGATCCGTGCGGCGAGGGCATATACTAAAAAGAAATATGTTATTAAGGTCGGTGGAGCATATCACGGCTGGAGCGACCAAATGGTTTACGGGCTTCACATCCCAGGCACGGGGCGGTTGGAGTCAACAGGTATTCCGCGCGGCGCAACAAGCAAGACGCGCGAGTTTTATCCAAATGCTTTAGGGGTGTTAAGACGTCAGCTCTTTTTAAACAGATTTCGGGGCGGAACAGCAGCGGTGATTGTTGAGCCAGTCGGCCCTGAAAGCGGCACGCGCCCCCTTCCAAAAGATTTCAATCAAAAAGTCCGCGAGTTATGTGATGAGTTCGGCACGCTGCTCATCTTCGATGAAGTTGTCACAGGTTTTCGTTTGGGGCTGGGCGGCGCGCAAGGTTACTTCAATGTAAAACCTGATCTCACTGTGTTTGGAAAATGCATCACAGGCGGGTACCCCATGGCGGGCGGAGTTGGCGGGCGGCGCGATGTGATCATGTCGTTTGCTGCGGGCATCGGCGGCATAGGCGAACGCGCGTATATCGGCGGCACGCTTTCCGCGAATCCGCTTTCGTGTGTGGCGGGTTATTATGCACTGCTCGAAATGGAAAAAACAAATGCGGCGGTGATCGCGGGCAAGGCAGGTGACAGACTCACAAAAGGTTTGCAAAGCATCATCGAAAAATATTCATTGCCTTTCGTCGCTTACAATCAGGGCTCCATCGTTCATCTCGAAACGGCTGGCACAATGCTGCTTGATCTTAAGCATCCCATTCGATTGTTGAAAGAGCTCAAGCTGCGCAAGCATATGATGGAAGAGATGGGCGCGGCGTATATGGCAAATGGATTGATCACCCTCGCAGGCTCGCGCATGTATACTTCAATGGCCGACACTGATGAAGTGATTGATGATGCACTCAATCGTTTTGAAAATGTTTTATCGCTTGTCTCATAAATAAGTAAACTTTTTGGTAAAAATTGCGAGTAAATATCACAACTCTGGTTTAGTAAATTATGCGACACTGTGTAAAAGAATGCCATGCATAAACTTTTAATTTTGTCCAAACACGAAAGCCAATATCGTTCTTTGATCGAGAAAGCGCGTCTGCCTGATCTCATTATTGAATCGACTCTAACCTCAGACATTGACGTTGTTTTCGGTGAACCCAACTTAATCAGAGACGCACTCGCTTCTCTCCCCGCCTTGATTTGGGTGCAAGCCAATTGGGCTGGAGTTGAGCCTTTGCTTGATCCTGCCACCCGACACGATTATGTCCTCACCAATGCTCGCGGAGTCTTTGGCAGACTCATGTCTGAATATGTCTTTGGTTATCTGCTTGCATACGAAAGAAAAATATTTCAACGCTTACAAGCACAACAAGCAAAACAATGGGACAACTCTCTTACAGGCACACTACATGGAAAGTCCATCGGCCTGCTCGGCGTCGGCTCTATCGGCGCGGAGATTGCAAGAACTGCAAAATTTTTCGAGATGAACGTTCGAGGATACACGTGGAGTAGTGAGACAAGTAAACACGTAGACAAGTATTATCACCCTCTGGACTCCGACAGCTTGCTGTCGGGTTTCACAAATGGACTCGATTATCTTGTCTCCATCCTCCCCAACACAAAAGAGACTCGCAAAATCGTAGATACAAATCTTCTAGCTGCCCTACCTCCCCACGCCATTTTCATCAACGTAGGCCGCGGCTCCGCGGTGGATGAAACCGCTTTGATCGAAGCGCTCAACCAGAACAAAATCGCAGGTGCGGTGTTGGATGTCTTTGAACAAGAGCCGCTTCACAAAGAGCATCCATTTTGGACAACACCGAATCTATTATTGACCTTCCACACATCCGCACCGAGTTTGCCAGAAGATATTGCGAAATTATTTATCGAGAATTACATGCTATTCAATGAAGGCAAGCCATTGAAGTATCAAGTGGATTTTGAAAGAGGGTACTAATCCTTCGCCCTGAGCGGAGCCGCGTGTTCGTAGCGGCGTAGTCGAAGGGCAAATTAGCAGGCGCTTCGACTACGTTCACAAAGTACATTCACTCCGCTCAGCGCGAAAACACCAAAGGAGCAATCATGACAACACAATACAAACTATATCCATATCGCTGGGTGGTGCTGGCAGTTTTTATGCTGGTCAACATCACCATTCAAACCCTGTGGATCTCGTACGCTCCCGTCACTGGGCCTGCCGCGCGCTTCTACGGCGTCACCGATCTGCAGATTGGGTTTCTGTCCATGTCGTTCATGATCGCATTTATCCCTCTGTCCATCCCCGTCTCATGGGCAATTGATACCTACGGATTCAAGATCACCGTCACCATTGGTGTAATCATGATGGGCGTCTTCGGCATCCTGCGAGGACTGGCCGGCGACAATTACTCGCTTGTTTTGTGGAGCACCATCGGCATCGCAGCTTCCCAACCCTTCCTGCTTAACACGTGGACGAAAGTGCCAGCCAATTGGTTTGCGATTGAAGAACGTGCCACCGCAGTTGGCATTGTGACGCTTGGCAGCCTGGTTGGCACAGCACTCGGCATGGTGGTCACTCCCCTTCTGACCGAGACCATGTCCATTCCAACTGTGCAATTGATCTATGGGGGCATCGCGGCATTTTCAGCTATATTATTTATTATCTTCTCCCGCGAAAACCCACCTACTCCGCCCTGCCCTCCCGGAATGGAAGTCCGCGCCTTGATGCTGGATGGGCTCAAACACGCGCTTACTGTCAAAGCGATGTGGTTCACTTTACTGGTTGCATTCATTGGCCTGGGTATCTTCAATGGCATCACAACATGGATCGAAAGTATCATCCGTCCGCGCGGATTCACGCCTACAGATGCAGGCACACTCGGGGCGTTGATGATCGTTGGCGGCGTGATCGGCGCAGTAGTTATCCCCGCTTTATCTGACAAACAACGCAAGCGACAATTGTTTCTGTATGTGTCGTTTATTGGCGCAATCCCGGGCCTTATCGGCTTGACATACGCTTCAACCCCCACACTGTTATTTACTTCTGCTTTCGTTTTGGGATTCTTCCTGACAAGTGCCATGCCCGTCGCCATGCAATATGCCGCCGAGGTGACACACCCCACACCTGAAGGCACATCCAATGGTTTGATCCAACTATTTGGTCAGGCCGCGGTAGTCTTCGTCTTCATCATGGAAGCATTGAAAAGTGCAGATGGTTCTTTCACCCCTGCGCTCCTGCTCGCGGTTGGGCTTTTAGTAATCAGTTTATTTTTCTTGACACAAATGAAAGATCCAATTGAGCTTAAATTAGAAGCGGCTCCCGCCAAAGCGCTGGAACCAGAGAAAAAGAAAAGTACAATTAAAGGTACAAAAAAATCCACGAGTTCGGGAAGAAAATAAAGGCCACGACATGTCCGTAACCTTGAATGATATTCGAGAAGTTGCGAAGAGAATAAAACCATTCGCACACCGCACACCCGTTTTGACAAATGAAAGCCTAAATCAAAAAGTGGGCGCGCAGGTGTTTCTCAAATGCGAGAACCTGCAAAAAGTAGGTGCATTCAAGTTTCGTGGAGCATGCAACGCGGTTTACTCATTAACTGATGAAGAAGCCGCCCGCGGAGTCTGCACACATTCATCTGGCAATCATGCTCAGGCGTTGGCGCTTGCGGCGCGTATGCGCGGTATCCCTGCTTATATAGTCATGCCGAACAATGCACCTTCGGTGAAGAAAAATGCTGTTGCGGGGTATGGTGGTCAGATCACATTTTGTGAGCCAACGCTTGAGGCAAGGGAAAGCACATTGGAGAGGATCAGGCTCGATACGGGTGCGAACGTTGTCCATCCTTATAATGATGAGCGCGTGATTGCAGGTCAAGGCACGGCGGCATTGGAACTGCTGGATCACATCCCAGAGTTGGATGTGATCATTGCTCCCGTTGGCGGCGGCGGGTTGTTGAGCGGGACGTCTATTGCGGCAACGGAAACCAAAAAGGGAATCCGCGTGATCGCGGGCGAGCCTGAAATGGCGGATGACGCGTTTCGTTCGATGAAAGCTGGCAAGATCATTCCTTCTGTGAATCCAAAAACAATCGCAGATGGCTTGCTGACTTCACTTGGAACACTCACCTTCCCGATCATTCAACAACGCGTTGAGCAAATTGTGACCGTAAACGAAGCGGGCATCGTCGCTTCGATGAAATTTGTTTGGGAACGCGCGAAGATCATCATCGAGCCATCATCTGCTGTGGCGATTGGCGTGTTGTGGGAAAAGAAAA
The DNA here is from genome assembly GCF_057083605.1 of Candidatus Villigracilis sp. NCBI lineage: Bacteria > Bacillati > Chloroflexota > Anaerolineae > Anaerolineales > Candidatus Villigracilaceae > Candidatus Villigracilis > Candidatus Villigracilis sp. Next base: position 94,820 of record NZ_JBXMTI010000114.1, read on the forward strand.
TTGATTTGAACGGACTCAAGGTTGGGGTTATCATCAGCGGCGGAAACGTAGATTTGGAAAAACTGCCATGGCAATTATAAAAAACGTCAATAGTGGATAAGGGATTGTGTCATGCTGAGCGCCGCTTTTCAGGCGCGAAGCATCTCGCGACTTACTTTCGAGACCCTTCAGTCGCTGGAAAGCGCTCCTTCAGGGTGACACAACGGCCTATTTTTTTTATTCATTATTCACCTTAAAAATACACAAATAAAAAAATCGCCAGCGGTTGCTGGCGATTTTTCAAGAAACTGAATCAAGCTAACGTCCGCCGCCTGTGATGTAATGTTCCAGTTGGGAGATCATGAATTTCTGCACATCCACCACTTCCTTCAAGACATCACGAACGGATATCAAGCCCAGCAATTCCTTGCCCTCGAATACCGGCAGGTGACGGATGTTCTTGTCGATCATCAAGGCCATACACTCTTCAAGCTGCTGGCCCGCCTCCACATAGATCACTTTTGAGGTCATGATCTCGCTGACTTTTGTATTTTTGGCAGTCCTGCCTGCAATATCCAGCTTGCGGATGCAATCCCTCTCAGAGAGAATACCTTCCACCTTATTGCCTCTCACGACCATCAATGCGCCTGTATTGTGTTTATCCATTATGGTTAGGGCTTCAAAAACGGTTGCATCAGGCAGGATTGAAAAAATTTCACTCCCCTTCTTACGGATCATATCGCGCACTGTGGGCATGGGCTGTCTCCTGGTTTGGGTTTTTTCAAAGTATAACAATAAATGGAATAATGACAAGCGCATTTATTTCCACTTCGATGACAAAAGACTCCCTTACGGGAGTCTTTATTGCTCTAATACTTTTTATGAAATCTAAACTACGGGTTTGCTCAAAAGTTTTGCAAGCTGTTCGCGGGCAGGGTCGTCTACCAGGGCGAGAATCTCATCTCCTTCTTCAAGGATGGTTGTGCCTCTCGGCAAGACCATATCACCATGGCGGATGATGCCTGAAATCACGCAATTATTCGGGAGCGGCAAATCTTTTAACGCCAGACCAATTGCGGGAGCGTCGGAATCGATTTTTTCTTCCACGAGAGAATATTTTCCGCGGCGGATTTTTAACATCGTCATCATATCGCCAAGGGACATTTCCTCCGCTGTCAGCCGCGCAAGAATTTCTGCCTGATTGAGCGAAACATCCACGCCCATTTCAGGCGTGAAGAGCCAGGCGTTTTTTGAATTATTGATCCTGGCAATGACACGCTTCACATTGAATTCAAAACGTCCAAGTGAGGTGATGACGAGATTAGTTTCATCCGAACCCGTTACCGCCGCCAAAACCTGGGCCTTTTGAATCCCAGCCTTTTCAAGAACAGCAGGTGAACTTCCATCGCCATTGATAATGGTGTCTGCTGGGATTTCCTTTGCCAATTTTTCAAGCACAGCAGGGCGTTCGTCGATCACACGGACGGTATGGCCTGCATCAATTAAAAATTTTGCCAATTGCGAGCCTGTGTTCCCGCCGCCAACAACAATTACAAACATGGCTATCTCCTCTCGATCCCAAGCAACTCTTCCAGCCTGAGCATGGCGGAGGGAATCACTGCCAGATAAATAATATCGCCCTCCAAAAATTCTGTGCCTGAAACAGGAATGAAGGTGTGATCATTGCGGGTAATTGCGGTGACTGATACTTCACCTGGAATATTCATTTGAGAGACGCTATGCCCATTCAACCGTGCAGGAGCTTCGACACGCACCATGGTCGTTCCACCGTCACGGAAAACATGCAGCACATCCAAGTCGGCATGAGTGACAACTTCCACGATTCTTTCCGCGCCCCAGGCTGTGCTTGATATCGTTGTCAGCCCCAGCCGCTGATAGACTTCCGCGCGCACAGGGTCATAGAGGCGCGCCACCACTCGCGGCACACGGAAGATATTACGCGCAATCCGTGCGGCCACGATATTGGCGTTGTCTGAGGAGCTGGCCGCCACAAAACCTTCGGCGGTTTCAATTCCAGCTTCGATCAAAACGTTTCGGTCAAAGCCAAGTCCGCGTACGATCTTGCCTTTGAATTCCGAGCCAAGACGAGCAAGGGCATTGTCGTCATGGTCAATCACAATCACTTCATGTCCATGACGGACCAGCAACAAGCTGACCTGTGAGCCAACCCGCCCACAACCCATAATGATGATTTTCATCGGCTAACCTCCTGAAGGGAGAGAGTAGAAGCCTTTCCATTGCGCATCTTTTTTATACCGCGCATGATGGCTTTGCGGATCCACTCAATCGAATATAACACAACCGCATTCAGCCCCAACCCGATCCACATCCAGGCAGGCAAGGGAGTGTGGTTGAAGATATTAGCAAGGGACGGGATATATACGATACCTATAATTCCCAATAACTCGATCAGAATACCAATCCATAAATATTTATTACTGAGCCACCCCAGTGATGTGCTGCGCATACGGTCTGACCTGCAAGCCAGGGCGTTGCCGACTTGTGACGTGACCACGCCTGCATGATAAACCGTAGCAGCCAGGATCATTGCCTGCTCAAACGATAAAGACAACCTGAAATCTACAAGTCCTGCCAGGGGTGCGAGAAAGGGCAACCCGATTTCAGCCGTATGACCTGAGAAAACAAAGATAGACAGGAATCCTGCAAAGCATAAAGTTGATTCAATCATGCCCAGCCACAGCGCGCGGGATAACAGACCGCGATCAAGCAATGGCTGGTTACGCGGGCGCGGCGGGCGTTTCATCACATCGGGTTCGGGTTTCTCCATGCCAAGCGCGAGCGCAGGGAACATATCTGTGCCGAGATCAATGGCAAGGATTTGGCGCACACTCAAAGCCAGCGGTATCAACGGGAAATTCGCTTTGACGATGAATGGCATTAACTCAGGGATGTTGCTAGAAAAAATATAAGTGATGAACTTGCGGATATTATCGTACACGCCGCGCCCTTCTTCAATGGCTGCGGTAATCGCGCCGAAGTCATCCTGAGTCAAAATGATGTCGGCGGCTTCTTTCGCCACATCCGTGCCGACAATTCCCATCGAAATGCCAACATCCGCCTTGCGGAGAGCAGGCGCGTCGTTCACACCATCACCAGTGACGGCTACTACTTCGCCGCGCTGCTGAAAGGCAGATACGAGTCTCATTTTATGCTCGGGGGCCATGCGGGCAAAGAGCACTTCTTTGTTGAGCAATTCCTGTAATGCAACGTCCGATAACTCATCCAACTCTGCCCCTGTCAAAATGATCGAGTTCTTTGTGGTCAACATGCCCACACGCCGCGCCAGCGATTCAGCGGTGAGACCATAATCCCCGGTGATCATCACGATACGAATTTTGGCTTCACGGCAAGTTTGAACTGCCTTTTCAACCTGTGGTCTGGGCGGGTCCATCATAGCCATCAAGCCCAGGAAAGTTAAATCCTGTTCGACGTTTTCGGCTGTATAAGCACCTGTGCGCAAAGGCAAGTCACGCCGCGCCAAAGCCAACACACGCAATGCGCCGCGCGCATAATCATCGTTGACGCTCAAAATTTCAGCGCGCAGTTGATTTGTAAGAGGGACGATCTCATCGTTGACCAATATTTTTGTGCAAAGCTGCAACACCTCACGCGGCGCGCCTTTGGCGAAAGCGATCTCGCGGTTCACTTCGCGATGAATGGTCGTCATCCGCTTACGGCGTGCGTCGAATGGAATTTCGTGCACACGCGGCAGGATTCGATTGACTGCCTCTTCCAAAATTCCCGCTTTCATGGCCGCCACTTTCAATGCCGCTTCAGTTTGGTCGCCCAAGCTTGTCCATCCTGGATGTTCCATCGATGGCGCGTTGATGCGCGCATTGTTGCAACATGAGGCAACCTCCAGCAAACTCAACAAGTCTTTCTCCCAAATTTGTCCATTTGGGTTTGGTGAAAACTTTCCCTCTGGCTCATACCCAACACCTGAAACTTTAATACGTCGATGCGCGACCCAGATGTCACGCACCGTCATTTGATTTTGAGTCAACGTGCCACTCTTGTCGGTGCAGATAATAGACACCTGACCGAGTTTTTCCACTGTGGATAGTTTCTTCGCCAGCACGCCTCTTTGCGCCAGCCGTTGAACTGCTACTGCTAAAGAGAGTGTTAACGTGGCTACGAGTCCTTCAGGGATCACCGCGACCACGATGCCAAGCGCCAGCAGAGTCACTTCATTAACAGGGAACCTGAGATCGAAATAACCAATCGCGATCACAATCCCACCAATACCCAAAGCAATCCATGCGGTGATCTTGCTTAAGTAATTTAATTCCTTTTGAAACGGAGTCGGCTCTTCGGTAATGGATTGGGTCAGGTGAGCGATCCGCCCAAACTGAGTGGACATTCCAGTAGCAGAAACAACTGCCCGTCCAGTACCTGAAGCGATGGACGTCCCTGCGAAAATTAAGTTGGGCTGATCAAGTTCGCTGATTCCAGTCTGATGCGAAGGGTCGGCTGTTTTACGTGCAGGAATCGCTTCGCCAGTTAATGTCGCATTGTTTGTGCGCAATCCATATTCTTCAATGACGCGCGCGTCGGCTGGAATGTTATCCCCCTCCGCCAACACAAGAATATCGCCAGGGACAACCTCGCTGGACGGAATGTAACTTTCAACGCCATCGCGAATGATGTGCGCAAAGGATGGCAAAATCTCGCGCAGTTTCTCGGTGGCTTGCTCAGCGCGATATTCACGCCAAAAGGAAAAGGCCGTATTTACAACGACGATGCTCCAAATGATTAAGGCCAGCACAACATCGCGTTGAAACAATGCGGCCAGCCCAACGATCAGCAAAACCAAGGCAGGCGGATGCACAAACTCCTGAAGCAGTTTTTCCCAAACAGGTTCCTTCTTTTGCTTCGAGAGGATGTTGTGCCCGTAAAGCGACAAGCGTGATTCAGCCTCCGCATTCGAGAGTCCGTTGACGGAGGTCTCAAGCGAATCACATACTTCTGGAACACGCAGGCTGTAAATTGGGGTGGACATGGGAATACAAAGGATGAATTTGGAAGGATGAATGATGAATAAAAGATTTCATGTCGTTGCGAGCCGCCGCTCTTGTATTTCGGCGGCGAAGCAATCTCCAGTTAACGGGGTTGCTTCGAGCTAACGCCCTCGCAACGACATATTTTGACGTTACGAATCTTTTTCGTCGTGCTTAGTTTCTTTCGGCGCGCCGCCAAGTTTCGGTTCGGACTTCTTAAGATATTGTTCCAACAAAGATGGTGCTTCAGGATGATCTACATGCAGTGCATGATCATAATCGCCAGCTGGGGCAGGGATCGGTTCGTAGCGGATTGGACGGCGGACTCCGAACAACTCAAAGAAGCGAGTTATTCCGATCAAAATCTGTCCGCGCAATGAATGGCGGTACTCCTGCATCCTAAGTGACTGCCACTCAACGATGGATGCCATTGCACCTTGAACGCGTGCTTTCTCACGCACAATTCGATGGATCTGTGTTGGTTCGCGATAGCCAAGCGGAGAAATCAACATGAGATGAGCGGCAATGCCTAAAATCGTGAATGAAACTAAGGCAACCCAGCCTCCCTCGTGCCACTTCCCAATCAACTGACCGAGGAATACTGCAAACGCAAGAATAGATGCAAATGCTGCGGCAGTAGCCCCCCACTTGCGCGCGCGGCCCGTAGAATGCTCAAGAATATGTTTGCGAACAGCAAGGCCCATGACCATGATGGGCATGAATACACCCACACCATAAAATGGGATCGCAACGGTGGTCTGCCCGCGTACCAGGAACATGATGATCACCGAAAGCCCAAAGGTAATAGTAACGGAGCGTGTAAACGTCCCACGCGGATCGCGATACACAATGGCTTCTGGAATTTCACCAATCGCTACATCGCGCCATTCGGTAGCCTGCGCATCCTGGAAAGCAGTCATGGAAGCGGCAGCCAGCATGAGGACGGCCAATATTTGGTATGCCCAGAATAGAATAACGCCGCCAGGAATTTCGGAAAAGCCAATGAAAGCCAGGTTACCGATCAGTGTGCGGCCAAAGGTCCCGTCAAAGACATTGAATCGCAAAGAAAAGAAGGTCAGGAAAAGGGTGGTTAGACCGCCGTAGAACAGGAAGGAAGTTTGCACAAAGCGGCCAACTCCTGATTTTCCACTATAGAAATTCCATAGGCCTTGAAGGCGCGGCATATGTTGCTTGCCCCATTTGACAAATTTAGTATCTTCATCGATGAAAAATTGAACGCCATTGGATACAGCTTCCAACCCCGTCAGCGCGACCATGCCTTTCATGGATGCTGTCAGTAGATGGAGCAAAGCCTGCCCGAGCGAGACAGATGCGGTGGTCACCTCAGAAGGTTCGGGGGCAATGCCTTTCAAATGCGCGATCAGCAGGCCGATGCCCATGGTGATCGTCAAAAACACAAACACGCTGATCATCGTGAACACCACGCGCGCCGACTCGCCGCGTCCGCGGATGGTGAGATACCAGGTTACTGCCGCGAGCACCGCTCCCAGCGCAAAATGCCAGATCCAATTTGCATCATAGGCATTGATAATGGAAAGGAGTTGATCTCCACCAGATAGTGCTGAAACAACAATCGTTAGTACATAATCCTGGATCAACGTAACAGCCACGATCAGACTCAAGGTGGGTTTGAGATAACGCATCGAGGCAGTGTACGACCCGCCGCCTTCGTTGAAAGGGCCAAGCGAGTACATATAAAGCAGGCCAAAAGTAAAATTGGCAAATGCAATGATCGCAACTGCAAAGTAAGCGAACTTTCCCTGCAAACCATATGGATGCAGAGCGCTCATCATTTCACCAGTGGCATAGTAGTATGATGTGAAATAGTCCACACCAAACAAGGCAATCGCCGCGAGTACGCCGATTTGCCCAGCGCCGTGAATGTGAGCATCTTCCTGGCTCTCTTTCGGCGCGGCGCGCAGGGAAATAACTACAACAACAATTAATAGTGCAATAGAGAAAAACATAGTGGCAGCCTTGTGTTATGCAGTCTCAAATGCTTGTTCGAGTAACTCAAGCAAATGAAGCAAATGTTTGCGGGTGGATGGGCTGAGGCGCGTATCCTGGCTGACTTTCACTTCCTCCTGACGCACAGCGCGCACAACAAAGGCAGGCACGAACATGATTCGTCCTGACGGAATGATCTCAAAATTGGAGACATCGATCTTCAATTCCTGATCGTCGAAATAAGGCAGGCTGAGACGAAGCCCTCGGTTCAAGCTCCCCGCTTCAGCGCGCTGCTTGATGCGGGCGATGATTTCCTTCGCCTGATAGATTGCCAGTGCGCGTCCCTGATTGACAAGCTGCCCCAACATGCCATATCTTTTTTGGGCATATTCTTTATCTGCGGAAATATACGGAGCCAGCGCAACTGCCAGGAACAAAACTTCCATGAACCTCTGCATCGATTTGACATGAGCGTCCGCCTCATCCACAGACTTGACCAGCATTTCCCCGTCTTCGTCAAAGGCCACCCACTGCGGCAGGAAAAACTTGCGTGCATAGGGCACGAAAGGCACGAGCAATTCGCCGCGTCCTTCTTCAGTTTTGCCTTCTTCCGCAATCGCATCGGTTGATGCAGTGATCGCGGACTCGGGTTCCATCCCATCGGTTTCAGGGACGGAGGGAATGGTTTCATCTGCTTCTGCGGGTTTGTAAGTGACACTCCGCCCCGCAGGGAGCATTTGATAGATCATGTGCATCACAGTGGCATGTCGCAACAATCCCCCAGCAACAGACACAGCCCGATCAGGAGATTGCTCCAGTTCGGTGAACACATGCCGCATTTCCTTATACAGTTCCACTTTGCGGAAGCGGTTCATGAAACTTCCAGCAGAACGGGCGCGTTGATTTTGCGGAATGGTCACCAGCGCAGGCTGATCCCCATTTTCCAATGTGTAAGCTACGCGATCCGGGAGGGTAAAGTTGACCTGTGAATCGCCGTCAACGATGGCTTGTGCGATCTGCTTTCCCTGTGTTTCGAGAAAGCGCTGGACAATGGCAGGCTGTGCGGAAAATAAAGCCTGCTGGCGTTCATATTCCTCTGCCTGTCGTTCCGATAAAAATTTTGGGTTTGTTTCTGACATTCTTAACCTTTTTGAAGATAATGATTATTGACTCGCCTTACGCACTCAATTGTGATTCCCTGAGCGTCAGCGAAGGGTCTCTACGATAATTTCCGAGATTCTTCGCTCCGCTCAGAATGACACTACGTAAGGTCATTTACTAAAACAAGGAATTCCACGTCCATATCAATCCAGCTTCAGCAATGAGGGAAAGATACAGCAATGAAGTGTGTGCCCAATCCTGGGGCAATTGAACGAGTTTCACCTGTGCCAGGAAAAAGCCTGCGATAATCCCGATGGAGCCTGCCCATGCCATCGCATTGAGCGGCCAGTTTGAATGTGAACGTTTTGGCTGCTGAACTCCCGAAAGCATATAAACTGTGGCGTTCAAATTTGATTCCAGAATCTGGTTCAACGGCCTGCGCGCAAAGCCTGTTTGTTGTTCCTCAAAACATACGATCACATCTCCTTCGCGCCAGTTGGACTTAACAACCTTCAACCAATTGCTCCCAAATTCGATTTTGGATTCAACGGAAACTTTGTCATCTCGCACCAATGCGGATAGGGTGACGATCTGTCTGCGCAGGCTGGGTTCGCGCGCCGCATCTTTACATAGACCGAGGAACTGGACACGGCTTACGAGAGCATTCGCCAACTCCCAGATTTTTCGCGCGGCTTCCGCAGTATCCGCCTCGGATTCGGGCACAAGGACAATTAAACGGCGGGCAGGTTCAGGGTCCAAATGAGAAGCGATGGAGAAAGTCATAGAAGGGGGTTTTGAGTCAAGTTTGTTCATGTCACCTCACAGATAGAGAAATCCTAATCACTCCGCATAAAACGGCGACAAAAAAATTTGGCAATCGTATAAAGGACAAATAAAAATCGCCTCATGTTGAGGCGATTAAGAAAAATGTCACTGATGATTCAGTGACTTATATTATGGAGTCCAAAGTCTCCAGACTTAGATCGGAAGAGC
>NZ_JBXMTI010000115.1:0-81929 GCF_057083605.1 Candidatus Villigracilis sp.
GAGGCCAAGCGCTTGAAGCTGCCGAGCGCTGCTGGAGGAAACGGTACATTTGTGCGCTGAGCCGTTGACCGGCGTTGCACCGAGCAAGGCTCCTTGCGCCCGGTCAGGAGTCGCTCCCAGCTTAAGCGCCATCCGTTGAGCGCTTCACCAAGTTCGAAAAAAGCGGTTTTCTCGTCTTGACAAAATAGAAAATATGTTCTATAATCAATCATCTTTCAGTTCGATGTTCTTACAGAAAGGAATGGTAAGGAGACTATTATGCAAAAACTACATTTTTCAATGCTGATCAATGCGCCAAAAGATAAAGTCTGGCATGCGATGCTAGATGATCAGCCCTATCGAGAGTGGACGAAGGCATTTAATGAAGGGTCGTATTACAAAGGGAGCTGGGAGAAAGGGTCCAAAATACTTTTTCTTGGCCCTGACCCAAACACGGGTGAGGAAGGCGGCATGGTCAGTCGGATCGCTGAAAACAAACCGTATGAGTTTATTTCCATAGAACATCTGGGTATCGTGCAAAACGGGGTTGAGGATACCACGAGCGAAGCGGCCAGAAAGTGGGCGCCGGCCTTTGAAAATTACACGTTTAATGACAAGGACGGAGCCACCGAAGTGCTCGTGGATATGGACGTAGAAGATGAGCATGTCCAAATGTTCAACGAAATGTGGCCGAAAGGTTTGCGAAAACTCAAGGAACTGGCCGAGAAATAGAAAGCATTTGTCGCCAAAGAAAAGTTTGAAATTGTCCTTTCCGCTCCGGTTCAAGGCGAGGCGGGCGGAAGGGGGGGTATGGATATTCGTGTCGAATGTGTAACCCCTGATGGTCTCTCTGGCAAGAAAAGAGTTTGGTTTCGTGGTATTTTTCATTTGACTGGCATTCTTGGGGAGAGTCCATTTGTGAGTAAATTGCGAAAGGCAGAAAGCGCCCAACACAGCGTTAGGCCACCTACAGCGTCTTTTATTTGTAGTAAGGAGAACCAGCAGATGACAACCAATCCACTCAAACGACAAGTCCCCAAGCCTAAGAAATCGGTTATAGAGTGGCTGCTAGATTCTGATCCTTCGATTCGCTGGCAGGTGATGCAGGACTTGATCGGTGCGCCTGCGGACGAGGTCGCGGCCGAGCGTGCGAAGGTCGCCACCGAGGGCTGGGGCGCGCAACTGCTCGCGCTACAGGGAACCGACGGGTCGTGGGCTGACACGGCGTGGAACCACGGGTGGGACTCCACCATGCACGTTCTGTCGTTGCTTCGAGAATTTGGTCTCGATCCTGCAAGCAACGAGGCACGTCATGCGGTGGGCATGGTCCGCGACCACGTGAGGTGGCAGGGATGGGATTGGGACGGCACATGGCGGGGAAAAGATTTTGTTGGCAATCCATTCTTCGCGGGCGAAGTTGAGCCGTGCATCAACGGTCAGGTGGGGGCGAGCGGAGCCTACTTCGGCCAGGACATTCAGCGGATCATCGACCGGTTGCTGGCCGAGCAGCTGCTTGATGGCGGCTGGAATTGCGAAGCTGAGAACGGCTCCACGCGGTCATCGTTCAACACCACGATCTGCGTGTTGGAAGCCCTGCTTGAATATGAACGAGCCAGTGGGAGCAACACAGTGACAGAGGCGCGGCTCCGCGGACAGGAGTACCTGCTCGAGCGCCGCCTCTTCCGCCGCTTGTCCACCGGCGAAGTGATCGAGCATGATCGCAAAGGCGAATCTGCATTTACGCGCTTCGCCTTCCCAACCTGGTGGCACTACGATGTGCTGAGGGGACTTGAGTACCTGCGCCGCGCCGATGTCACCCCCGATGAACGTGTAGCTGAGGCGATCGATCTCGTCGAGTCCAAGCGTGACGACGACGGTAGGTGGCCGCTCGAGACCAAATACCCCGGCAAGATGCCGGTCGAGATGGACGAGGGCGAGGGCCAACCCAGCCGCTGGAATACGCTGCGCGCCTTAAGGGTGTTGGATTGGTATTCAACTCTTAAGAAAAAGAGCAGAGATTAGATCCTTCGGCGACATGGGCATGCAATTGCGAAGGTTCGCGCCATCGAACCAAAGAGACACGACTTGCAATGACCAGTCTCATTTATGAATAGCTTGGTATGATAGAATGCCATCAGGAGTTCTTTGGCTATGAGATCGCTCTGCAATCCAATAGAACTTAATATTTACATAATAGTCTCTTCCCTTGTTGTATGGGTAGGCGTGTTCAATACCGGAAACGCAGTCCTATATCTGCAAGGCGACGTATGCTACGATCCGCAAACACAGCAGCCAATCCCATGCCCGCCTTCAAATGATGAGGATGAGCAGGAAGATGAGAATAAAGAAAAGAATTGTAAAAAGAACAATACTTGTAATGAGAACCAGGTCATACCCACATTTACGGCAACCGTTACCCTTACGCTAACACCCTCGCCTACTTTTACTTCTACATCTACTTCTACTCCCACCCTTACGCTTACCCCTGAGATCATCAATACAAATACATACACACCTGTGCCAGTGAGTCAGTCGCAGGATCCTTCAGGCGTCAATCCTATTATGATAACGATTTTTGGCCTAGGCGTCCTGGGTTTGTTGGGGATATTAATTGGCTTATGGCGTGCGTTTAGGATGCCACTCGAAATACCCGAAGGTGGGCAGATCGGTCAAATGGGCGGAGATTCCGGATATACCACCTTCGAAACTATTGGGGAGATACCAGATGTTGGAGAAGTAACCGGCGGAGCCGGATTATATAAGAGCGAAGAATTGGAATAATCTTCGGTCTTTATACATGTTGTGGAATTGGAGTCGCGAGAAGCTGGCTGTCCGTTGGGAGGGACCTTTCGAGGGCAGTTTCTCGTTTTCTGTCATCAACCGTGAGTTATGTCGTGTGCTGGCACGCCATCCTTCCATTGACCTATCTGTAATCCCATCACCTCTTTCAGAATATAGCGGCAGGCAGGACGTTCTGCGAGAACGCGAATTCCGAAATGTCGCCAGCGGCATCGATCGGCAGTTTGGCCGCCCAATAGATGCTCACATCCGGCATCTGGTGCGAGATAAATTCCGAAAGCCGGATGAAGGCAGATGGATCGTTATCCAACCCTGGGATTATGCCTCCCTGCCCGCCGCCTGGATGGATTGGCTGAAGCGTGTGGATGAAATTTGGGTCCCCAGCAGTTTGATGCGCGAAGGATATTTGGAATGCAGCATTTCACCTGAGCGCGTCCATGTGATCCCCAATGGTGTGAATACCCGCCTTTTTCATCCCTGGGCACGGCGGTTAAACATAAAAACCGATAAAAGATTCAAATTTCTTTTTGTAGGTGGAGGTTTATGGCGTAAGGGTTTTGATATTTTAATAAAAGCGTATGGTCACGCATTTACATCCAAAGATGATGTATGTCTGGTTGTGAAATGCACTCCAGAGTTTTGGCGAAGCGAGGCCATCAAAGCCGTAAAAGAGAATTTACCACGGCACAATATACCTGAAGTTCAATTCATCATCCAATCGCTCGACCCATCGTATCTGGCGGCGCTGTATGCCTCTTGTGATTGTCTGATCCATCCATACCGAGCGGAGGGATTTGCTCTCCCAGTGGCGGAGGCGATGGCGTGTGGCCTGCCGGTGATCGTCACCGAACAGGGAGCAACGCGCGATTTTTGTACGGAGGAAAACTCAAGCTTGATCGGAGCGGAATGGAAATCCATGCAGGTGAAGCATGTCGAGGGAAAGGACACGTTGGACTATCCGCGTTATCTTGAGCCGCACCTTGAATCAGTCATCGAAAAAATGCGCTGGGTATATTCACACCCCGCGGAGGCATTACGTAAAGCCAAACTTGGACGCACTACCATTCGATCATCGTTTACATGGGATCATGCCGCAGATAAAGTGGTTGCCCGTTTACGCGATCTTTGTCAACGGTGATACGGATCACCGCCTGCGCTTCCGCGTTAGCAGGTAAGAAAACCGTTAAGCTGTTGGCTGATGGGCTGAGATCAGGTCAGAGTGGAGGGGAGAGCATGAAGCAGTCGCACGAACGTGGATATTTGTTTGACCTTCTGTCGTATAATTCGTAATAATTCAAGGAGGACTATATGAAACTATTAAGTGACCCAACATCCAGCAAACTACAACGGGATACGACCACGGAGTTGGCGGTGGTTTAGGATAAGTTGACGTTACCGAAAACAATGATGTTATAAAAGGCTGTGATTCGTAATGCTGCGCAAATACTGTTATACAGCATGTTGCTGTATGACACATAGCTGGGCGCTTGGAAAATAAATGATAAGAGGTTAGGAAAAATGCAACTAATTCACCCAATATATCTTGACGTACCAATGCTTGTGTCATTCGCAGCCGCAATTCAAGGTGGAATATCCCTTGAGTCAGAAGTGACACACGAAAAGGAAGCAAACAAGTCTGGCTCAGCAGACGCAACTGGAAAGTTTGGATTAAGTAATTTGTTTAGCAACTTATTTGAAGTTGCGGCAGAGGCAAACATATCTGGTGCTGCATCTGGAAGAAACCAAGAAACGCGTCATGAACTTAAGTCGCATACAGAAGCTTCTATTGCAATTCTCCTTTATGATGAGTTTCGCAAGAACAAGGGATACTTGATGCAGCCTAAGAATACTGTTGAATTAACAAAGGTTACTCCAGGTGCATTAGTTGAAGTAGCGGGTATTCTAGAGAAGAATGCCGTAGATTCTGTTATTGATTATATTGACGCGATCAACATTCTATCTGGACTTGCAGACCCGACACAACCAACGCTGTCAACAGGAGCGCAGCACTCATCAGGCAAACAGCTTAGCAAAAGGATGCAGCCGACTCAACAGAATACACTTGTAAAAATCCGAGAGATTTTGGATAAAGATCGTAAACGAACACCTATATCGAATGTAATTCTTCGATGTTCAGAACCCGCTAATGTTAACGTTGTAATTACATTGCGTACCGCTAACCTTCGTGATTTGACACTTACAGAACTACATAAAAATAATGTACGAGTAATTGGAAAAGTCACTCGTATAGTAGAAGAAGGGCAAGCCATGAGCGCCTTCGAGAATTATGGATTGGCATTGCTTAAACCTGATATGCTTGAAGGTATCTTTGCTCAAATGACAAATTCGGAAGATGTTGTTGCGGAATTTAGTGAAGTAGAAGTTAAGGGCCCTGCCGTACAGATCCTTCCTCTTATGATTTTTGTTTAGTCTCACAAACTGCATACCGCGCCTATCATTGCGTGCAGTGTTAAGTATGAACTACATAACCAAAAATGTACGCCAATATGACTAAAACCTAAGCCCGCTAGGTTAACGGCTCAGTTCCTATAGCAAGAACTGGGCCGCATATCAATAAGACCTCGGAGATTTTCAAATCTCCGAGGTCTTATTGATCATAACCTGTTCAGTGTATCCCCTTCACCGCCCAAACTCTGGCCACCAATGGAATTGAACCATCTGAGGCAAAAGGCAAGCCTGCTCTTATTCGTTCTCTGAGCGCGGTTCGACCTTCCTCACTTAGCGACATCAGATAACTTGGAGCAGGTCCCTGCCCGCCGAGGAAGGGTGACCAGTAATCGTCGAAGTCTCGAAAGTGGGTTGAAATTTCAATGGGACTCACTTCCACATTGTGAAGTCCCGCTCCCTCGAAAAGCCGTTTGAGGGCTTCAGGATTACAAATTGAAAAGCGGCGGCCCTCGTCAAGTTCCATTGCTTTTGGATCGAGCGCCACGGCCGCATCGAAAAAATGTCGTATCATCTGCATCCCCTCGGCATAATCCCAGACATATGCGGCTGCCACGCCATCCTGTTTTGCCACGCGGGCAAATTCTGAAACTGCGAGTTCAGCCTTGGGGACAAAGTTAAGCATGAGGCCCGATACCACCGCATCAAAACTACCTGAGTTGAATGTTAAAGCTTGAGCGTCACCGACTTCAAATTCCGCCCGTTTATCTTTTATATGTGATTGGGCAAAGGTTATAAAACCTTCCGAGCTATCCACTCCCCTCACTTTGGCTGGCTCTGCCGTTAGAAGGATGGTTTCGCTGAGGGCCCCCGTTCCACAGCCAACATCCAGCCATTGGCTTCCCGCTGGAATTGCCAGCCACTCTAAAAACTTGGGAGCCACCAGGCGGCTCCAACGGCCAACGTACGGTTCATACTTATCGCCAACGACAAAATTGTCTTTTGGTTTTGCAGAACTGGAATCTTCGGTCATGTTGTACTCCTAAAGTAAATGCTTCTTTAAAGTTGTAGGCTAATACCAATAAGAATATTATCTGCCGAATAATTATAAATGCTTTAATTAATCCGAGTTGCTACTTGAAATAGAAGAAACGTGTCACCCTCCCGAAGGACACACCGTACTTGCGTTCGGTGCAAGTGTCGGGACGATGTGAAGGAGCGTGTTTTCCGCGACTGAAGGGTCTCCGTTCATGGTGTCAGAGATGCTCACCGCACTGGCGTACGGCGCAAGTGTCGGGGGAAAGAACGCCCCTCAGCATGACACAACGAGAGACCCGCACGGGGATAAACCCCCGTGCTATGAATACGAAGCCGACTCAAGTCGGCTAGTCCGCTTGAGCGGACTTTGTAGGAATAGCCCGACGATTTACCGTCGGGCGGGCTTCAAGTTAAGGATGAGGCGTGTAATTAAAGACCTCGGAGGTCTGCTTCGCGAAAACCTCCGAGGTCTTTTGTCTATCTGCTATTCAACAGATGCCCAATTTCCATCACCGCCCGCGTCAGCACATCTTCAGGATAATGTGAGAACGCAAGTCGGAAGGCATTTTGGGGGCAGGGGCCCGGATAAAAAATATTCGCGGGGGCAATGGTGATGCCTTTCTTCAGCGCGCGATAAAACAAATCTATCGCTGAAATATTTTCGGGCAGCCAGATCCAAACGAAAAATCCGCCGCTGGGATATGTCCAATGCAGATCGGCGGGAAAGTAATCTTGCATGGCTTTTAGCAAAGCATCACGACGCGAACGATAAATGGGGATGATGCGTTCGAGATGGCGTTCATATTCGCCCGTGGAAAGGAAATCAGCCAGCGCGCGTTGATTGAGCGTTTCACCCGGGCCGCTGGAGATGGCTTTGAGGCGCTCGATGTGATCGCGCAAACGTCCATTGCACAATACAAATCCGATGCGCAAACCTGGCATCAGCGAATGTGAAAAGGTGCCGATGTAAATCACGTCAGTGTCGAGCGCGCGCAGGGGTGTATGAGGCAGGCCATCATACGTGAGATCGCGATAGGTCGCATCTTCCACAACTGGCAGGTCATGCTGATTCAATATCTTTAAAAATTGATGACGGGCTGGCATACTCCAACAAGTGCCCAGCGGATTTTGATGATCGGCTGTGACGAATACAAAACGCGGGCGTTTCTCGGGGTCTTGCAACTGCGCTTCCAGTGAATGCCAATCTGGTCCGCTCTCCAATAGATCAAATCCCCGCACCTTCAAACCGAGATAAGAAAAGTTCGTCCAATTGCCAAAGTACTGTGGCAATTCGGTCAGGATGCTGTCGCCGGGTGCAGCCAGAGCGCGGCTTACCAACGATACACCTTCCAAGGCTCCTGCCGTGATCACGATATCTTCAGGGTCGGCTTGAATGCCTTGTTTGATCAAGTCCGCGCAGATGGCCTGCCGCAGTGGATAATATCCCTGCGGATGTTCGTAATTCGCGGTCTTTTTTCCATCCCGCCTCAACACGCGCTGACGGCTGCGGTCAAAGTCCTCAACTGGCATGAGTTCATCCGACGGCGGTCCGTAACCAAGCGAGATCACGCCCTCAGCCCAATGCATGCGGCGGATCTCTCCGATCAATTCATCCGTTTGAATGATGCCCTGCTTTGGCAATTTTTGAATGGCCACTGTATTTTCGCTTAGCCCTTTTTCAATATAACTGCCGCTGCCCGGTCTGGATGCGAGCACGCCGCGCGCCTTGAGTTCCTGATAGGCATTGATGATCGTGGAGCGGTGCACTTTGTTCTGGTCTGCAAGCGCGCGCGAAGGAGGCAGTTTTTGATCGGGCTTCAATTGTCCGCTGCGGGCGGCTTCGGTGATGTAATCCGCAACCTGCAAATAGAGCGGCTTGGTTGCATTAATATCCAGTGGGATGAGCAGAGTTTTCACACCACGATTCTATCATTTGTTAAGGAGTCAATTTGACCCACGGAACTGTTACCGGCAAGCCGCGTTTGTCATTGTCTGGCAGCAGTGCTTTGCGGTCCGCTATATAAACCGTGTAGTGTTCACCCGGCAGCACATCCAGCGCGATGAGCGGACTGCCAACACATTCTGTTGGGACTCTGCATTCGGTAAAGCCATAATGATATTCAGTGGGGGCATTGCTCAGGCGGGCATAAAAGACATAGGTGCCCGGCGCCTGAATCGCCATATCCAGCGGCGGAGAGGTGGGCAGAAGCGGAGCGGTGTGCATCCCGGCTGACATGAAGAGCGTAAAGGTCTGCCCTGTGTAAACTTCCTGGGCATAAAGGTTGGCCGAGAAACCAGCACCTCCGCTGCCCATATTCAATGCCACATTGACAATGGCTGGAAGCCCGATGACTGTTGGCGTGGGAACCTGAGTTAAAAAGGGAACAAGGGTGGCAGTTAGGAAATAATTTGGGTCCGCAGTGGGAGGCGGCTTGGTTATACTGACCGAGCTTGAAGTCGGCAAGATGGGAGCAGCCTCAGTATTCACATCCGCTACACAAGCGAATAGCCCAAGGACACCTGCGCATACAACTATTAAAAATATCTTCTTCATGGTAATTCCTTTCTTCATCGCCTTCGTTTTATGTACACGGACTGCACGGAAAACCCATTAAAGAGACGTTCTTGTCCGTGAAATCCGCGTAATCCGTGTACAACAGATCTTTAGGACTTACTCTCTACGGACATTTCAGTACAAAATCCAGAACAACAACATCCCCAAGGTTAACCGTCACATCCACGCTTGAAAAAAGAACGTCGTACCATACTGTAACCTTGGACCATGTGGCATAGTGTATCCATTTCAAATCCGTACCATACACATATTCAGGAGCATCACACTTCCTTTCGCTTATCTGCAAATTTAAGTAAATCCCGAATCCATAATCCGCTGGTTCGATATTGGAAAACTTAAAATGGCCGTTTTCATCGGTCCTGGTTGTGTATCTTGGCAAGTCTCCCGTATGTCCATTAATTTCCAGGTTTACGCCGGGGATCGGATAAGTATCGGAGGTGGATGAAATCAACCAGGTAACATCGCCCTCAATACTTCCCATCGCGGGGTCGGGGGTTACTGTCAGCGTGGGCGTACCACCATAAATCGGCGTGCTTGTTGACGGCACTAGTGTAAAAGTTTGCGTGGGAGCCACAGTCCCAGGCGTGGCACAAGAAGCCAGTAAAAGAGCAGCAAGTGTGAATAAATTTATGTGTTTCATTACGAGTCCATATACGAAAGTATTATCCTAGCATTTAAATCGTTTTCATTATTATAGTAACCATATAGGCTTCAAGGAAGCACCAATTATGCATGAGTTAACCTACCACTTGCGATGGATAGCGATCCAAAAGATTGCCACAGAAATTTTTAAGCAGTTTTCTCCGTGCTCTCCGTGGCTCTGTGGCAAAGGGCTTTTTTTCACCCCTACTGTATAATCCTTCACACAATGGACTTCAACAACTCCCTCTCTCAACTTCCCAGCCCTTCCGCAAAACGAATTGCGTTGCATGTCAGCGCACCCGCAGAACGTGCCTTGCGTCAGGGACATCCCTGGGTATTCGATCAATCCATCACCGAGCAAAGTCATGAGGGTGTGCCCGGCGACCTGGCCGTCATCTTCGATAACAAGCGTCGTTTCCTCGCCATTGGCTTGTATGATCCAACATCCGCCATCCGCGTGCGCGTTCTGCAAAGTCGTCAGCCCGCCACGATCAACGCGGATTGGTTTCAAAACAAACTTAACACTGCGTTTCAAATACGCACATCCTTGGAACAAACAGATACCAATGGCTATCGTCTTGTCCACGGCGAGAATGATGGCTTTCCCGGTTTGGTGCTTGACCGTTACGCCGATATCCTCGTTCTCAAACTTTACACCCCGGCTTGGATTCCCCATCTCAAAGAATTTTGTGATGCGCTGGCGCAGGTCAGCCCTGCGACTCATTTGATTTTGCGACTCAACCGCATCCTTCAAAAGCAGACCGATTTCCTGCATGGCCTCAGTGATGGGATGACGCTATCGCTTCAGACTCCCCCGGGCCTGATCCTATTTAAAGAAAACGGTCTCGCCTTTGAGTCTGACCCCATTCACGGACAAAAGACAGGCTTCTTCCTTGACCAGCGTGATAACCGAGCAAGGGTCGAAAAATTATCCAAGGATAAATCTGTGTTAAATGTATTCGCCTACACTGGCGGATTCTCTGTCTATGCAGCGCGTGGTGGTGCAAAAGAGATCGTCAGTGTGGATATCAGTCCACATGCCATCGACGGCGCGATTCGCAACATGGCACATAATCAACATTTTCCTATAGTGGCCGCAGCATCCCATGAAACGATAGCTGAAGATGCTTTCGATGTCCTCGCCCGCATGGAGTCACAAAAACGTCTCTTTGACATGGTCATCATCGACCCACCGATGTTCGCTCAAAATGAAAAGCAGATCGCATCAGCACTGGCAGCCTATCGCAAGTTGACTCGCCTGGGGTTAGCTGTCCTGCGAAAAGGCGGCACGCTTGTGCAAGCCTCCTGCTCCAGCCGCGTGAATGCCGAATCGTTTTTCGAATCCATTCACCAGTCTGCAAGAGAAGCGGGGCGCAGGTTGATAGAGATTGAACGGACCGGTCATCCGATCGATCATCCTATTGGCTTTGAAGAAGGCGCTTATCTCAAGTGCCTGTTTGCTACAGCTTTATAAAATCAATTAACCGCGAAGAGCGCGAAGTTCGCTAAGAAAACCTTTAAATCTTTTCTTTGCGTTCTTTGCGTGCTTAGCGGTAAAACGATTCTCGAATATCGTATAATCATCCCATGTTCTCATTCAAAACTACAGCCAAAAACAACCGTGCCCGCACGGGAATTTTCTCCACGCCACATGGCGACCTCATCACACCAGTCTTCGCGCCAGTGGGGACGCAAGCCACGGTCAAGACCCTTACGCCTGAACATCTAAAAGATATCAACGCCTCACTCGTGTTGAGCAATACCTATCATTTATATTTGCGCCCCGGCGATGAACTCGTGCGCGACATGGGCGGCCTGCACAAGTTCATGCAGTGGCGGCGTCCCATGCTGACGGACTCAGGGGGCTTTCAAGTTTTTTCTCTGGCGAAAACCCGCAAAATTGACGATGATGGCGTGACCTTCAAGAGTCATATCGACGGTTCAACGCATCGCTTCACGCCTGAAAGTTCCATTGCCATTCAGGAGAATCTCGGCGCGGATATCATCATGGCCTTTGACGAATGCTCCGACCCGAATGATCTGGCTTATTCCAAGATCGCCATGGAGCGGACTCATCGCTGGGCCGAACGTTCTGCCCAGGCCAAGACTCGCACTGACCAGGCTTTATTTGGCATTGTGCAAGGGGGGATCAATGCCGATTTGCGAGCTGAGTCAGCGAAATTTATTTCTTCTCTCGATACTCCTGGCATTGCCATAGGTGGGTTGTCGGTAGGTGAGACTAAGCAGGAAATGCACGATACACTGGATGTAGTCACGCCTCTGCTCTCCGAAAACAAACCGCGCTATCTGATGGGCGTTGGCACTCCCGAGGACTTGATCAACGGGGTCTTGCGTGGCATTGACATCTTCGATTGTGTCCTACCGACTCGTTTGGCTCGCCATCACTCTGCCTTTGCTCCTGAGGGACGCCTGAACATGATGAACGCAACCTTCGCCAGGGACGAACGTCCACTAGATGAAACTTGTGATTGTTATACCTGTAAGACTTTCACACGCGCATATATTCGCCATTTGATTATTGCCAAAGAACTGCTGGCTGGGACGTTGTTGTCGATTCATAATCTGCGCGCTTTGATAAGACTGATGGAACAAATCCGACTTTATATTGCTGACGGTTCGTTTGAATCGCGTGTGCCTGAGTTATTGAAACAATGGGATAACAACGCAAAACGTAATGGATCAACGTAGGGGCACAGCGAAACCATTCGGGATTTTGACCATCAATCGTCCCGCTGTGCCCCTACCACAATCTTAGAAGGAACATATGACCCTCGTCCATGCCTTTCTCCTCGGTCTCATTCAGGGACTGACTGAATTCATTCCTGTTTCATCTACCGCACATTTACTTATCGCAAGTAACCTACTTGGGCTTCCCTCTGATGCAAAAACATTTTCATTTAACGTTATTGTTCAACTAGGGACAGTCGCTGCCCTGCTCGCCTTCTTTTGGAAGGACATTTGGCAGATTACGCAGGCATTTTTCCTTGGCATAAAACATAGAATGCCATTCGAGAGCCTAAATGCAAAGCTTGGCTGGCTGGTGATTGTGGCAACTATTCCTGCGTTGATCGCAGGATTTATCCTGAAGGATGTAGTCCAGACCATGTTTGAAGATCCGCTAATATTGGCAGGGGTTCGCTTGCTCGTCACAGCTGGTTTGTTAACTGCGGTGGAATATTTTGATAAGAAAAGCCGAAAGCTCGAATCTGCTACATGGGTGGATGCGCTGTCTGTGGGATTATTCCAAGTGCTGGCGATCTTCCCCGGTGCATCGCGTTCAGGTTCCACGATAGCTGGCGGCATGATTCGCGGCTTTGACCGTCCCTCGGCGGCCCGTTTCGCCTTCCTGATGTCCGCGCCGATCTTGCTTGCGGCGGGCGCATACGAATCCGTTAAAGTCATCATCCTGCCGAACACAACAGAGTTCATGCCTTACTTGATTACAGGGTTTGTTACCGCCGCAATGGTGGGCTGGGTGACCATCAAGTGGTTATTATCTTATTTAGGAAAACATTCGTTATATGTGTTTGCATTATATTGCGCCGTCGTTGGCGCTTTTCTATTGATCTCCCAATTGTTGTAATGGATGATGAAGAATCATGAATATGAAATCCCTGCTCAAAAAACTTATAGAAACTGAATCTCCCTCGCATGATAAAGCTGCCGTGGACCGGGTTGGCGCTATTGTTGCAGAAGAAGCCCGCAGGCTTGGTGCTCAGGTTGAAATTATTCCAAACCAGCAAACTGGCGATCATGTTTTGACCCGCTTCTCCTCAACGCAATCTTCCAAACCGATTCTTTTGCTTTGCCACATGGACACAGTCTTCCCGCTTGGGACACTTCCCAAAATGCCATATCGTGAAGCCGATGGAAAGATCTTCGGTCCCGGTACTTTGGACATGAAAGCAGGTATTGTCATCTGTCTTGCAGCATTGGAGGAGGCACAAAAAACCGGGGCGTTTCAACGCCCCGTTACATTGCTGTGTACATCCGATGAAGAGATCGGCAGTCATACATCGCGTGAATTGATCGAGCGGCTGGCAAAGGAATCTGAGGTGGTGTTTGTATTTGAATCTGCCTTGGTGGATGGCTCGCTAAAAGTATGGCGCAAGGGTGGGGGCAGCTTTCAAGTCAAGGTGAAAGGACGTGCCGCACATGCAGGTGGCGATCACGAAAAAGGACGCAATGCCATCGAAGAAATCGCACATCAGGTTATTGCCATTCAAAAGATGACCGATTATGAAAGACAGACCACGCTCAATGTCGGTGTGATTCACGGTGGCACAGTTTCAAATGTTGTTCCTGAAGAGGCTGAGATCAAAGTGGATGTGCGCGTGATGCAGCCCGGCGAATGGGAACGCATTGAATCTGAGATGAATAAGCTGAAACCTGTGCTGGATGGAACTTCGCTTCATATTTCGGGTAACCTGAATCGTCCACCCATGCCTTTCGACGAAACGATGAAAGCGACCTTCGAAAAAGCTAGGTTCATTGCGGCTGGCATAGGCATGGAACTAAAATCAGGCGGCACTGGCGGTGCATCTGACGCAAACTTCATTGCTCCATTGGGCATTCCCGTGCTAGATGGAATGGGCGCCATCGGTGAAGGCTATCACTCAGATCGCGAATTCATCTTTGCAGACAGCCTCGAAGAAAGAAAAAATCTCCTCGTGGCGCTGTTGAAGAATTGGTAGATATGAAATTAATTTTCGTCATTGCGAGGGCGGTGCATTTCCGCCCGAAGCAATCTCCTACACAACCAGGAGATTGCTTCGTCACGAAGAACAAGAGCGTTCCTCGCAATGACATTATCCTCTTTCTCCTCTCCTCTTTCCTCCTCTTCTCCTGTACTCCAACAACACCAACAGCCTCCCAAACAGAAGCCGTCACTGTATACGCCACCACCGCCGCCGAGCCATGGATGAGCGAATTGTTTGCTTGTGCAAATGATCGAGCTGTCGTGTTGAGGGTCGACGCGGAATCGCCTGATATTTATTTGCTTGTGGGCGAGCCAGAGATGCTCGCTTCACCTGCCTATCAGATCGATGAAGAGGAAATATTGATCGTCACACATCGTGAAAGCCCTGTGCAGAATTTATCTTTACAGCAGGCGCAAGATTTATTTGCCGGGCAGGGAGATGCCTCGGTGCAGGTTTGGGTATATGCGTCAGAGGCGGATGTGCAAATTTTGTTTGACCAGCTTGTGATGAACGGAAGAAGCGTCACTTCGTTTGCAAGGGTGGCTGTCAACCCGCAGGAAATGTCAGATGTGGTGAATTCAGAATCCAATGCTGTCGGAATCCTGCCGAGGCATTGGGTGGCGGGTAATGTCCGCGATGTGTATTCTGCGGGAGTGGTTCCAGTATTGGCGATTACAAAAGAAGAGCCACAAGGGGTGGTTAGCGAATTGATTGGTTGTCTGCAATAAGACTGAAAACCGTTTGCAGGCCCACTTTTTGCAACGAATTACACAATGGCGGTAAAATCAGTTCATGTCATTGCGAGACGGTGTTCGTGCGTCGAAGTACGCTCGCAATGACAAGTGATAAAACATGCCCACACCTCTCATCGAATTACTTAACGTATCAAAAACCTATTCCACTGCGGCGGGGGATTTCACAGCGTTAAAGAATATCAATCTCAAGGTTAACGCGGGCGAATTTGTTGGAATTGTTGGAAAGTCTGGGGCGGGCAAATCCACTTTGCTGAACATGATCAATGGTGTAGATCAACTCACCGAAGGCGAAGTGGTCGTGCGCGAGGGCGGTGAAAATATTTCTGTGCATGAGATGAGCGAAGATCAACGCGCGCTCTGGCGTGGCAGGAACATGGGCGTGGTGTATCAGTCGTTTCAACTTTTGCCCATGCTCACACTGGTTGAAAATATCACTCTCCCAATGGATCTTTCAGATAATTTCAAGCCGCGCGAATCCAAGGACCGCGCCATGCAGTTGCTGCAACTGGTTGAGTTGGAGGAGCACGCCAATAAACTGCCTGCCTTCATTTCGGGCGGGCAGCAGCAACGCGTTGCCATTGCGCGTGCACTTGCTAATGATCCGTCCATCCTGGTTGCGGATGAGCCGACGGGCAGCCTTGATTCCATCACAGCCGATCATATCTTCGAAGTCTTTGAACATCTCGTTACCTCTCAAGGCAAAACCATCATCATGGTTACGCATGATTCCAGTCTGACGGGTCGTTTCTCGCGCAGTATAAATATCATCGATGGGGAGTTGGCGAACGAAGATGATTCTGTTGAATCAAAATTTAATAAGACCATTCGGAGGCGCAGGAAATGAACCCTTCTTCTACGCTCAGGGCGAACCTGTCAACTGATCCCCTCCGAAATACATCATCCGAATCTGACGCTATGATCCAACTACATGGCGTCGTCAAACGTTTCTCCAACGCAGCGGGCGAGTTCACCGTCCTCAAGGGTGTGGATCTGAAGATCAAACGCGGCGAGTTCGTTTCCATTGTTGGCAAATCTGGCAGCGGAAAATCCACTTTGTTGAATATGGTCACAGGCATTGACCACCCCAGCGACGGACAGGTGGTGGTGAACGGCAAGGATATTTATACGAACTTCACCGAAAGCCAGCGCTCTAAATGGCGCGGCATGAATTTAGGCATCGTCTTCCAATTTTTCCAATTACTGCCCATGCTTACTCTGCTCGAAAATGTGATGCTCCCCATGGATTACGTCGATATGTACGATTTCGATAAGCGCCCCGAACGAGCCATGGATCTGCTGGAACTGGTGGGCCTGGAGAAATTTGCGAATAAATTGCCTGTCCTTGTATCCACGGGTCAACAGCAGCTCGCAGCGATCGCGCGTGCCATGGCTTGTGACCCTCCCTTGCTGGTGGCTGATGAACCGACGGGCAACCTCGATACGCGTTCCGCCGATACGATCATTGGGCTCTTTGAACATTTTGTTTCACAAGGGAAAACCATCGTCATGGTGACGCACGACCCATCCCTG
This sequence comes from Candidatus Villigracilis sp., assembly GCF_057083605.1. NCBI lineage: Bacteria > Bacillati > Chloroflexota > Anaerolineae > Anaerolineales > Candidatus Villigracilaceae > Candidatus Villigracilis > Candidatus Villigracilis sp. The sequence goes on from NZ_JBXMTI010000115.1 coordinate 16,446, forward strand.
ACTGCGCGCACGGATCGCAATATCATCATCTCCGACGGTGAGTTGATAGATGAAACCATCGCAAAGTCCCTGCCTCAATTAAGACACCGCCACATGCTTGAGTTCACCAAACTGGTGGAAGAGCGCCTTTATCAGCCGCATGAGACCATCATCCCTCGCGATCAACATGTGGATTATTTCTTCATGATCCGCAAAGGTGAGGTGGAAGTGATCTTGCAGGAGAGGAAGAAGGATTATATAGCTTCACGTTTGGGCGAGACTGAGTTCTTTGGCGAGATGGAATTATTGCGCGGGGGCAAGTCTATTGCAAATGTGCGGGCAGCCAGCAAGCCCGTGGAAGTGCTGGCTCTGCCGCGTGCCGACTTTATTCGCGTGATGAACGAATCCCCTATTACTGCTGAAGCTGTGGGGAAGATCGTACAAAGGCGGCTTGTTGCCCATAAGATCGTTGATTATAGAAGCAGATGAAGATGCCCGCATCCGATCCACGTACCATTCCGCAAGTGCTTTATATTGAAACCAGTGACGAGTCCCGGGCGCTCGTTCGCCGCTTGCTTTCAGATAAGTATGTGGTGTTGGAGGCGGCTGATCCATTGAATGGGTTACAGCTCGCAGAAGAAACCAATCCCAACCTGATCCTGCTGGATCATAACCTTCAGCATATGACGGGTAGTGAAGCAGCCACTCGTTTAAAGAAGATGCTGCCCAATACACCCATTGTTATTATCTCGGCAGATACATCCCCCGGCGCGCGGGAACGTGCACTTGCAGCAGGCGCAGTGGGGTTTATTTCAAAGCCGATTGATGGTAGTTTTGCGAAGCTGGTGGATGAATATCTGCATGGCAGGGTTGAGAAACTGGAGCATGCAGAAAAACATTTGCAGGCCTATCAACAGGAATTGGTGGAACGCCTTGAAGATAATATCCGCCAGTTGAGCAGTGCGCTGGAGAAAAACAAACATTTACTTCAGCAGAACGAGCGCATGTTCTCCATGCTTGAACGCAGACATAAATTATTGGAGACTGCCGCACGTGTTGGGCAAATGGTCACCTCGATATTGGATATGGATGAGCTGTTGAAGCATACGGTCAATATCATTTGTAGTGAATTCAACTTTTATTATTCGGGAATTTTCCTCGTTTCCGATGATGGGAAATGGGCTGTCTTGCGCGCAGGTTATGCCGCCGCAGGACGCAAGATGATGGCGGATAATTATCGCCTGCCTGTGGATGACAAATCCATGATCGGCCTTTCAATTTCGACTCAAAAGGCCCAGATCGCATTGGATGCAGAAGGGGAGGAATCGCGCTTCAAGAATCCGTTTTTGCCTGCCACCCGTTCTGAGATGGCACTGCCTCTGGTAGTGGACTCTGTGGCACTTGGAGCGTTAACCGTGCAAAGCGATCAGTTGAATGCCTTTTCAGAAGACGATATCAATTCACTGCAAGCCATGGCCGAACAAGTTGCCATTGCCATCAATAACGCGCAACTGATGAATAAACTCGAAGATGCGAATGCTGAGATTCTGCGCACGAAAACATTTGAAGCCATAGCTACCGCCACTGGCGAAGCCATTCACTGGGTGGGTAATAAAGCTGCGCCGATCCCGGGCAGTATCCAACGTGTGCGGGATGATCTGCAATACCTGCTGGCTCTGGTAGCGCAGGTCGATGCATCAGATTTGAAAAATGATTCTTTGCGAGCAGCAGTTCAAACGGTCAAAGAAGAGGCGCAGGCGCTGGAAATTGATCTAAACAAAATCCTGGTTGAGATGTCTGCCATGAAGCCGAATCGATTGCAGGCTTTGGTCAGCGTTGAGTCGTTGATGGAAGACTTGGATATTGCTGAGAATAGCGCTGTTACGATTTTGAATATCAAAGAAGGATTGATCGGCCCTGCGCGTCAACGTAACGACGAGGTTGTTTCTTTGAGCGAAATGATCACGAACACAGTTGAGAATATGGGCCTGCCCGACGACGTAGTGGAAATGAACTGGGCCGATGATATGCCCGCCGCTCATGTGGATGCAAGACAAGTGGAACAAGTTTTCAATAATTTAATTAAGAACGCGTGGGAGGCATTGTCCTCCACTTCTGCGCCGAAAATTTCCATTCACGGACGCCGCGATGATGACCCGAAATTTGTTTTGGTCACTGTAAAAGATAATGGGCCTGGGATTCCAAAAGAGATTCAAGAGAAGATCTGGGTTTCGTTTTTCACCACCAAAGGTGGAAGCGGCGGCACAGGGTTGGGGCTTTCATCCGTGATGCAAATTGTGAATCAACACGGTGGAAGAATTACATTGGAAAGCAAAGAAGGCGAGGGCACAACCTTTTTTGTGCGCCTGCCTGTGGAAAAGTAATTACTAGACCTGACAGGTTTCTTAAAACCTGTCAGGTCTACATAAAACCTTGGAGGATGAATGACAACAGTTCTTTTAGTGGATGATGAGAAGTTGATTCAACGCAGTCTTGAGAAAACATTATTGCGGGCAGGCTTCGATGTGTTAACAGCCTCAGATTGTAAAACTGGAAGTGAGGTCTTCGCACAGAATGCGAGTGAAGTCAATATTGCTGTGCTGGATCTGAACATGCCTGGTTTTGACGGCACACCAAAATCTGGCGCAGGGTTTGATTTATTGGATGACTTAAAAAGGCAGAAAGCAGGCTTGCCCATCATCATCCTCACGGCTTATGATGAAGTGAACAAGGCCAAAGATTCAGTCTCGCATGGCGCAAACGCATTTTTTGTGAAAGGCCGGGAGCAAGGGCTGGTGGAGTTGATTCAGAAGATATTGAGTAAGTAACATACTCCGATGGTCGGGTCGAGTAAGGCGAGTGATTTTCGAGCCTGTACCGAGACCATCCCTTTAATAGTGATATGTGGCCTCGACCACCATAACAAATTGAAGATTATATAAAGGAAATTATTATGACAAACGATATTCACCGACATGCAACTTTATTGAAAGCCGCGGCACGTGCTGCAAAGAACATCACCACCATTCTCGACCCGTACGAATTATTTCAACGCACCGTGGATATCATCTGCGATGAATTCGGGTTTTATTATGCAGGCGTGTTCCTGCTCGATGATAAAAAACAATACGCGGTTTTAAGAGCGGGCCGCGGTGAAGCGGGCAGGGCCATGATAACCGAGGGACATAAACTTGCAGTGGGCGGGAACTCGATGATTGGCGCGTCTATTGCAAATCGGCAGGGACGTATCGCTCTGGATGTTGGGCATGAGGCGGTTTTCTTTGAGAATCCACACCTGCCAAAGACACGCTCCGAAATGGCGCTTCCATTAATTGTAGGGGATGATGTCATCGGCGCGTTGACGGTTCAATCCACTGAAGAAGCGGCTTTCCATGATGAAGATATCGCCGCTCTGCAGACCATGGCCGACCAGCTTGCGATTGCAATTCAAAATTCCAATTTGCATCGCCAGGCTGAACGCCGCTCGCGTTTGTTGAAGGCTGCAAATCGCGTGGGCAAAGAGGTCACTTCCATTCTTGACCTTGAAAAACTTCTCCCGCAAACTGTGAACATCATTTGCGAAGCCTACGGTTTGTATTATGCAGGCGTCTTCCTGCTGGATGAAACAGGTGAATATGCCGTTCTGCGTGCGGGTTATGGCAAGGCAGGTAAAGCCATGGTGGCGGATGGTCACAAGCTCAAAGTTGGCACAGACTCTATGATCGGTGCATGTATTGCAATGGGAGAAGCGCGCATCGCCCTTGACGTCGGCGAGGAACGTGTGCATTTCAAGAATCCGCATTTGCCGCATACTCGTTCCGAAATGGCGTTGCCTCTCATTTATGGCGGCCAGGCATTGGGCGCGGTTACCATTCAAAGCTCCGAAGAACGTGCCTTCAGCGAAGATGACATCACCACTTTGCTGACCATGGCGGAGCATCTGGCCGTTGCGATCAATAACGCGCATCTGATTGATGAACTTAAGGAAGCGCACAACGAAATTTTGCGTAACAAGGTTTTTGAAGCGCTCACCACCGCTTCCACCGAAGCCATTCATTGGATTGGCAACAAAACGCTCCCTATCTCGCTGACAGTTTCCCGTCTTCGCGAAGAGATCGCCGATGGAAAAGTGGACATCGAATCTCTGAAGGAAGACCTTGACATGATCTCCGAAAGCGCCGCGCAGATCATTCAGGTGAAAGAACAGTTGATCGGTGCAATACGTGAGATGAAGCCGCGTCCCGTTCTCTTTGCGGATGTATTGCAGACCGCTGCCCATCAGCGCGGTATTTCAGAAAAAATGCTCAAGGTCAAAATTGATCCTCTCGCGGCCTATGTCATTGCTGATAGCACCCAGCTCACTCGCGCACTCGGAAATGTTTTGCAGAACGCTGTAGAGGCGGGAGCCAAGTCTGTAAAGGTCAGTGTGCATCCTACCGAAGAGCGCGGCATTCTCGAAATTGACATTGATGATAATGGCGCTGGTATGAGCGAAGAAATTATGCAAAAAGCATGGTCGCCATTCTTTACAACGCGCGGTGTTGCGCATCATGGGCTTGGCCTGCCCGCCGCCATGCATGTCGTTTCGCAATCACAGGGACGCATCGCCCTTGTCAGCGGGCCAGGCAAGGGTACAACTGTCGCCATGTTCATGCCGCAGGGGCGCGCATCCATTGACCTGGTCCAGACAGGAAGCGTGAAGGAAATCCTGTTGATCGACGATAACGATGATTGGTCAAAACTCTTTACAGAATTGCTCAAGGGCACGAAAGTCAAATTGACTCAATCCACCGACTTGAAGAAGTTGCCACCTACTGACTTGATCCTTGTGGATGAAAACATCGCCTCTCTTTCCATGATGGATATCCTGTCTGCGCTTTCAGAGGCAGGTCTCACAGCGAAGACCGTGATCCTCACATCTGCGATCAACCCCGAGCGTGTGACACAATTCCTGCGCGGCGGCGTGAAGGACGTAACTGTGAAGCCGTATTCTGCGAATGAAGTCAGTGAGTTGTTGAAGTAGGAGTTTAAGACCTGACAGGTTTCAACAGAACTTCGATCATTTGTGACCTCCGTTCATTCACAAGTTATGATTGGCGGCGGCGCGAATGAAACCTGTCAGGTCTCTGAAAGTAATTTATGAGACCTCGATGGCGTAAAGTATTTCACGATCTAATAGATAACAAGGCACGCACCCTGTTGGTGGTTTTTTCCATTGCTGTGGGTGTATTTTCCATTGGAGTGATCTCGGGCGCGTATCAGATCATTTCCAATGACATGAGTGTTTCGTATGCGGCCAATAAGCCTGCCAATGTTGAACTTCGTACCGTAAACTTCGATGATGATGTTCTCGCCTCCATTCAAAACCAACACGGCGTGCTGGATGCTGAGGGCCGCCGTGTATTCAATACTCGCGTACGCGTGGCTGGAACAGAGAAGTGGACAACGTTCGACATGGTGGCTTTTGAAGATTTTGAAGCCAACACTGTTAACTTGCTTACTCCACTTCAAGGGGAAGCCGTCCCCGATAAACGTGAAGTGGTACTTGAACGTGATGCGCTAAACCGCCTCAATGTACAAGTGGGTGATGTGCTGGAATTCCAATTGCAGGATGGTTCCACCAAAACAATGCCCGTTGTTGGCGTGGTGCAGGATATTGCCATGGGCGCTGGCGATTTTCTGGCATCTCCGTATGCCTATATCGATATGAATACCTTACAGTATCTTCGTCAGCCTGAGCTGTATAACCGCGCTTATATCACTGTGGAAGCTGGCGGCGATGATATCTTCCATATCCGCGAGGTTGGCGCAGAGTTAAAGGATAAGCTCGAAAAGAACGATACACGGGTGATCCGCACACGCTTCGCTGAAACGCATGAGCATCCACTGGCGAGCACGGTCAACGCGATTCTTGGCATTCTGATGGCGCTGGGAATCCTGATCGTATTTCTCTCCAGTTCGTTAATTGCGAATACCTTGAGTGCTTTGTTAAACCAGCACTTGCGTCATATCGGTGTCATCAAACTGGTGGGCGGACGCAGGCGCCAGGTCTTCCAGATGTACCTTGTATTGATCATGTCCTTTGCGGCGCTGGCCTTGCTGATCGCCGTGCCATTAGGCGGACAGGGTGCATATGGGCTTGCCCTCTTCATTTCCAGTGAGTTGAATTTCAACATCCTTGGTTATCGCATTGTGCCGATGGCTTTGTTGATCCAGATCGCAGTCGGCTTGCTGGTCCCTCTCGTTGCGGGGTTATCGCCTGTCATTGGCGGGTCGCGTATCACGGTCTTGCGCGCTCTCAGCGGGGACTTGACCGGGGATGAGAGTCAGCCTCAGGCTGGTCAGACGCGCGTCTCATGGTTCGACTGGATGATGATCAAGCTTACGAGAATCCTGGCTTCACGCGGAATCCATTTCCCGCGTCCGTTTATTATTTCCTTGAGAAACACATTCCGCCGCCGAGGGCGATTGATCCTGACCCTGTTTACATTGACAATGGGTGGCGCGATTTTTATCGCGGTCTTCAACGTCCGCACCACTTTGCACGAGTATATCGGCTCGATCGGAAAATATTTTGTTGCCGATATATCTCTTGATTTTGACGAGCCGTATCGCTTACGTGAGATCGAGCAAATGGTCATGCAGGTGGATGGCGTTGTGGGCATGGAAGGCTGGCAATTCGTAAGCGGCGAATTGCTGGATGCAAACGATGAGGTGCTGGAGAACATCAATATCTTTGGTCCGCCTTCGGATAGTGTGCTGATCGAACCGTTGCTTGTGAAAGGACGCTGGATCCGTGCCGATGATGTGCGAAAGTTGGCATTGAGTGAGGCGGCCTATCAATATTTTCCGAATATCAAGCCTGGAGATCATGTTAAGTTAAAGATAGAGGGGCGCAATGAATATTGGGAAGTGGTGGGTATTTTCAAATTTGTAGACCGCGAAGGTGTGCTGGCATATGCTCCTTACGAATATATTTCGCAAATGAACAACCTGGCGAACCGCTCCTATTCCTATCGTTTAGTCACTGAAAGCCACGAAAGATCTTATCAGAATGTGAAAGCGGAGGAGTTGGATAAATTCTTCCGCGAACGTGGTTTCAAGGTGCGTGTGGCACAGGCAGGGCGTGCTTCGCTGGATACGGCAGTGGAGAGTCTGGATACGCTGGTGGTGTTCCTGCTCATCATGGCGATCTTAACCGCGATTGTGGGCGCGATGGGGTTGACTGGCACAATGGGTATGAACGTGCTGGAACGGACCCGCGAAATTGGCATCACTCGTGCCATCGGTGCAGATGACCGCGCCGTAATGCGGACCGTGATCAGCGAGGGATTTGTGATCGGCGCGATCTCATTCGTGCTGGCGATCATATTATCCATTCCATTTACTTATTTACTTTCAACCATCGTAAGTTTGGCGGTGTTTGAGACTCCTATTGATGTTATTTTCACTTTTACGGGATATGCCATCTGGTTTGGCCTGGTGTTGGTGCTCTCGGTGGTCGCATCCATCTTGCCTGCACGTAACGCAGCCCGGCTGACCATCCGTGAAGTATTGGCATATGAATAAATTAAAAATATGGTGGTTGAGTAGTCTTGAGTGACAGCGAAAGCATATCGAGACCATCGGTTAAAAGTAATTTATAAGACATGAATTGTCATTCGAAAATTAAAGAAGGATTCCATGAAAAAGATTATCTTGAAACTGATTACCTTGACCGCAATCCTCGCGCTGTTTCTTGCAGCGTGTGGAAATGCGCCGCAGGCAACCCCTGTGCCCGAGGAAGTTGTCGCATCAAATGAAGTGGTTGCAGAGGGGCGGCTTGAACCTATTCGTGCAACAAACCTGTCCTTTCAGGTGCGCGGGGTGGTGGAGGAAGTGTTGGTGAAAGCGGGCGACACTGTCAGCGAGGGAGATGTGCTCGCGCGCCTCGCAAATGCGGGCGGGGCTGAGGCGCAGGTTGTCATCGCTCAAAATGCCTATGATCTTCTACTCCGCAATGAAGGCGGTGACCGTGCCAAACTTTGGCAGGTTTATATGGATGCACAAATTGCGCGTGCAACTGCCGAGGAAGAGTGGGAAGACTTGAATGTGGACGATATCGATAACCGCATTGAAGATGCCGAGGCTGAAGTGGAGGACCTGAAAGCGGATCTTGAAGATGCGCAGGACGAATTCGATAAATATAAGGACCTTGATGAAGATAATTCCAAGCGCAAAATTGCAGAGGATGACCTGGAGCAGGCACAGGACGATCTGAATCAGGCGATCCGTGATCTTGAAGCTGATGTTCGTGAACGCGACACGATCCGTGCTGCCTACGATACCGCTCTTGCCGCAGAAGCCGAAGCAAAACATCAATATGAAATAAGCCTGGACGGACCAAACGCCGACCAGCTCACAGTAGCCAAAGCCAATCTGGATGCGGCGAAAGATGCGCTTGCAAACTATGTCCTCACTGCGCCTTTCAATGGTACCGTTGCTGATGTGAGTGTAAAAGTGGGCGAACAAGTTAGCGCAGAAACCCGCGCGGTGAGCATTGCAGATTTCAGCATATGGCTGGTGGAAACGACCGATATCACCGAACTTGAGGTTGTGAAATTAAGTGAGGGCCAGCAGGTGAGTTTAATCCCGGATGCCCTGCCAGACCTTGAACTCAAAGGCAAGGTCATTGAGATAAGCAACGCCTTTACTCAGCAAGGTGGCGACATCCTTTATACTGTTCGCATTCGTGTAGACGAGGCGGATTCGCGTCTACGCTGGGGTATGACGGTTGAAGCCGTATTTTTAGAACAATTGAGTGATTGAAATTGACGATAAAAAATGTAATAATAGATATAGCTCCGATAAAGAGCAAAACCGGGGAAACCCCGGCGGCGCAAAGCCCTGAACCTAAAGCTGAACTGAGCCAGGGTTGTCAGGGTTACCGAAAAAAGCAAAACCGTCAAAAGACGGCGGCGCAAAGTCAGAGCGTCTAAAATCAGCCAACTGTGCTGATCAGGACCGACCGACTGCCGAAAGGCAAAATCAGGGAAACCTGATGACGCAAAGTCATGGGTCTAAAATCCGTTTATTTTTTGGGATCAAGACTGCCAGACTGCCGAAGAGCAAACCCATTTGCAGGGATGACTTATTTTTTAGGTCATCCCTGCTTTGATTTAAAACCGCATTTCTCTCTAACTGAAAGTTGGGAGGCGGTTTGTTGATTTCTTCACTGTTGTACAGTCAGTTCACAGATTTCTGCTTCCTGCAACCCGGCAGATGTTGTCCCATCGCTATCCGTAAAACCCCGCGAAAATATCCTGATAAGTCTGATTTCATGGATGCCCGGTGTCAATATGCCAATAGACAACCTCCAGAATAGGGAGGTTGAAGACTTAAGTGTTCGTTGCGCATTGCCGATATTCTGTGCTTTGCCATCCACCTCAATAATGAAACTAGATATGGAGATGATTTCATCCCTTTTCTTCTCGTCATCTGTACTCCATCCCCACACGAGAACGACGGGAGTCTTGGAATTGACTATCCCAGTATTTGGATCGTTCTGGCAGGCCAAAATACTAACCTCCTGCTGGTTACCTCCGTTCACGTAGCTTGGTAACACAAAAAGGATTGCAAAGCCCAAAAGAATAAGGACCAATCCACTTCCCCAGGACTTTACCCCTTCAGCGGTGGTATATTTTTCAATTTTCAAAATCCCAAACCCTGAAAGTGTTAGATAAACCCCAAGAGTGATGAGCAGAACTCCAAAATATGTCAATGGAGAATCGAAACTTGGAGTACCAAACATATTATCCTCCTTGCCTGAATACGTGGTTGAAATAAGAATACAACAAAACCATCCTTGTTACAAGTGTGATACCTGCTTACGGTATAATCGAAAATATGGCCGATAAAAAACGTCCCCTTGACCCCGAAGCGAGACCCGATGATCGCGTGGACAATGCCCTTCGTCCGCAAAAATTAAATGACCTCATTGGGCAGGATCAGGTAAAAGAGAATCTGTCCATATTGATCGACGCGGCAAGGCATCGCACTGAGGCATTGGATCACGTTTTGTTTTACGGCCCGCCGGGCTTGGGAAAAACGACCCTTGCTCATGTACTTGGCAATGAAATGGGTGTTAACGTGAAAGTAACAGCAGGCCCTGCTATTGAACGCGCAGGTGACCTGGCTGCCATTCTCACCAATTTGCGCGCAGGGGATGTGATTTTTATTGATGAAATTCATCGTCTTGGCAGGGCAGTAGAAGAGGTTTTATACCCCGCCATGGAAGACTTTGCATTAGACATTGTGATCGGCAAGGGCCCTTCAGCCCGCTCGATCCGATTGAAATTGCCTCATTTCACGGTGGTGGGTGCAACGACGAGGTTGGCTTTAGTCACAGCTCCATTACGTGCGCGGTTTGGTGCGGTCTATCGCTTGGATTATTACGAGCTTGAAGCCATGCAGAAGATCGTGCGGCGTGCCGCGGGCATGTTGAAGGTCAGTGCTGATGAAACAGGTATTGATGAGGTGGCCCGCCGTGCGCGTGGGACTCCGCGTATTGCTTTACGCCTCTTACGCCGTGTGCGGGATTATGCTCAAGTCCGCGCGGATGGGCTGATCAACCAAAAGGTTGCGAAAGAAGCGTTGGATCTTTTGCAGGTCGATCCGCTTGGTTTGGATGATGTTGATCGCCGTGTCCTTAAAACCATCATCGAAAAATACAGTGGCGGCCCCGTTGGCTTGAATACTATCGCCGCTTCCATCAGTGAAGAGCAGGATACGATCATGGATGTGGTCGAGCCGTATCTCTTGCAACTTGGCTTTCTCGATAGAACTCCGCAGGGACGCATCGCTACCAAGTCTGCTTATGAGCATTTAGGGTATGCATATACGGAGGAAGGCCAGCCGAGGTTACTTTAGCGTCATTGCGAGGATGCGTTCTTTGCCGACGAAGCAATCTCTCATTGAATTGGAGATTGCTCACCGCACTGGCGCGCGGTGCAAGTGTCGGGCGAACGAGCATCGCCCTCGCAAAGACGGGATAATGAACTATGGAAACTTTTGCTCGTTACATAATGATCGGCGGAATTGTCATTTTCCTCGTAGGTGGAGGAATTTATCTTGCATCGAAATTTGGAATCCCACTTGGACGCCTGCCTGGAGATATTCGCATTGAAGGAGAGAATGGTTCGTTTTATTTACCACTCACAACTTCTATTTTGATTTCTGTCATTTTGACGATTGTCTTGAATCTAATCGCGAGGTTTTGGAATAAGTAGGATGGCTGAAGATAGAAATGTCGTTTGTAAACTTTGTTTAAAGCAATCCATCTTAAGAAACTCGCATATCTTGCCCGAATTCTTATATCATGATGTTTACGATAAGTTACATCGCACGATGCTTATTTCATCAAGCGACAAAGAAAAACTAATACAGAGGGGGATACGAGAATATTTACTTTGCCAAGAATGCGAAACCAGATTGAGTCAATATGAAGGATATGCAAGAAATGTAATTAAAAGCATAAACAGTTTTCAAAGGGACTCTGGCGGGAAATTTTTATTTTCAAATAATGTAAATTACAGGTTATTTAAGCTTTTTCAACTTTCCGTACTTTGGCGTAGTAGTGTATCTACGAGTCAAATGTTTGCAAATGTAAACTTGAGAAAACATGAAGAAATTATTCGTAATATGTTGTATGAAGAAAACCCGGGTAAAACAGAAGATTATGGTTGTTTTATCGTTATCATTCCAGATGCTAAAAAAATTGATAGAATAATCATGCCTCCTATGCCAGTAAGGCAATTTGGACATAATGGTTTCAGGTTTATGCTTGGGAATTTGTTCTGGTACTTTATCGTTTCAAGTCATGCCGTTCCAACATCTGTTAAGAACCTATTGCTTCAAGAAACTGGCATTCTTACGATATGGACAGCCCCTTGGAGCGAGCAAGCAGTTTATGCTAATATTCAGAAACTATTTCGAACACGAAGAGGAAGATAGCCATTACGAAATATTTGGTATCTTATGAAAACAAATCGCACGCTCATCATCTCTATAATCACCTTTCTCTGTCTCATCTGCCTTGTTATCAGCGGGATTGGATATTTTTATTTAGTCAACCAACCGCCCAGCCGATTAAGTGACAGCGGATATTACATTCGTATCACCAAAGTTTATTATTACCCCGGCTTCGGGCTTTCTGAGCCATTTGAAATTGAAGGCGCACATATCAGCACGTTTGAAATTCTTGATGAAACTGGACAATATGCAAAAGATAAAAATCATGTTTATTTAGATGGAGTTCCAATCCCCGAAGCAGACCCTGTAACGTTTGAATTGTTAGAAGACCCATATTCACGTGACGCAAATCATGTTTACTTGCAAGATAGAATTTTCAGTAACGACCCTGATCACTTTGAATTTTTACAAGGTTATCTGATGCGCGATAATGAGCATATTTACTGGAGTGACAAAATTATTTCAGATGACCCGTCTAATTTCACTATCATTGACGATTCAGGTTCTACTACATACTGGAAAGACTCAAAAAATATATTTTTCAATGGTAGTCCAATTGATGCCGCAAATATGGACTCATTTGAGGTCATTGACGATTCATATTCGCATGACGATACATACGTCTTTTATCGTACTGAAATCATTTCTCAAGCCGATATCGCCGCATTTGAAGTTCTTGAATCCCCTTACGCAAAAGATAATGTCTCTGTTTTTTGGATGGAACAAATTCTCCCTAATGCAGACCCGCAAACATTTCGCATCCTAAATGTAAAATTTCAATGTTCTGCTGATTCGCAAACTGCCTTTTATCAAGACCAGCCTGTTCCAAATTTTGATCCTAACTCGATCCCCACTGATTCCCAGGTCACCAATTGTGATGCCGCTGGAATGTATTTTTCTCCATGAAAACAGCGGACTTTGATTATGAATTGCCTGAATCTTCCATCGCGCAAACGCCCGTCGAGCCGCGTGATTCTTCGCGCTTGCTTGTCTTGCACCGTGAAATGGGTGAATTGGAACATAAAATTTTCCGCGATATAAAAGATTATCTCAAAGCAGGCGATTTGCTTGTATTAAATCAAACGCGAGTCATTCCTGCGCGCATCTTTGCGAATAAAGAGACAGGTGGGAAAGTTGAACTACTCCTTCTACGACGCCGCGATGAATTGACTTGGGAAGCTTTGGTAGGTGGTAAAGGCTTAAGCGTAGGCAAGAAGATAATAGTGGACTCCGACGACTCCAGTCGTCGGAGTGAAATGCCGAAGGTAGGTCCCACAGGGATGCTTCGCGAAAACTTTGGGCTCCATGCTGAGATCATAGAAATACTTGAAGGTTCTGAACGCCTAATTAGATTCTCTGAGCCCATTGAGCCGTATTTGCCTAAAGTGGGGCATGTCCCATTGCCGCCGTATATTCATGAAAAATTGAACGACCCGGACCGCTATCAAACCGTCTTCGCAAAGGAAATGGGTTCCGCCGCCGCACCCACAGCAGGGTTACACTTCACACCGCAATTGCTGGAGGAGATCAAAGCCAGGGGCGTCAAGATTGCTTATGTCACACTGCATGTTGGCTTGGATACGTTTGCACCCGTAAACGAGGAAAATCCTGAAGAACATAAAATTCACACTGAATGGTGTGAACTCTCGCAGGCAACCGCAAATGCAATTAACGAAACGAAGAGCAATGGTGGACGAGTTATCGCGGTTGGCACGACATCAGTCAGGACGCTTGAATCAGCCGCTTTTCACGCATCACGCATCACGGTACAGAACACTGATGATTGGACGTCCGTCACTGCCTTTACTGGCCCCACCTCTATCTTCATCCTGCCTGGTTATCAATTCAAAGTTGTAGATGCGATGATCACGAATTTTCATTTGCCCAAGTCTACGCTGATTATGCTGGTCAGTGCGTTTGCAGGGCGCGAAAAAACCCTCGAAGTATACAAACTTGCCATTCAGGAAGGCTATCGCTTTTACTCTTTTGGGGATGCAATGTTAATAGTTTGAAGCTTGGAAAGTTCGAATGTTTATACCGCACTCGGTCACAAATTGCGCTTTTGTTAGAAAGTGGAAAGCGCAATTTGTGACCGTGGGTATTATAGAAGTTAAAACCTGCAAACCTGTAAACATGCTAACATAGACGTATGCAACCTCAACTTGATGAACTAAACGACGAAATTATTCAATGCCGTAAATGTCCACGCCTTGTCGAATGGCGGGAGGAAGTTGCTCGGGTTAAACGCAAGGCTTATAAAGATCATGAATATTGGGGCAGACCTGTCCCTGGGTTTGGTGATCCTCAAGCGCGCATTCTTGTGGTGGGCCTTGCTCCGGGCGCGCATGGTTCCAACCGCACAGGCCGTCAATTCACGGGTGACGCCTCGGGGAATTTTTTGTTCCCAGCGTTGCAGAGGGCTGGGTTTGCGAATCAGGCTTGGGCGGAGTCGCGAAGCGACGGTCTCGTTCTAAAGGACATGTATATCACCGCATCAGGTCGTTGTGCTCCACCGGATAATAAACCCACTCCAGAAGAATTAACTAGTTGTCAACCGTTTTTGGAAAGGGAAATTCAGCTCATTCGGCCTAAAGTGATCGTGTGTTTGGGTAAGATTGCCTTTGACCGAATCCTCAAAATATTCGCGGTGCGCAACCTGAAATTTTCTCACGGCGCCTCTTATCGGCTGGTAAATGGTGCCTGGGTATTATGTTCATATCACCCAAGCCAGCAAAATACATCAACGGGGAAATTAAATGCAAAGATGTTCGATGCGATCTGGCTGCAAGCAAAACAGCTCGCAGAGAAAGATTGATCATTGACGAAAATAAATTGGAGAAAACTGTCCGCAGCCATTGCTGTCTTTTCGGTTATTGCCGCGGCGACTTTTGTGATCTGGGCGAGTGATGCATTCCCTGCCACCGAAGTTGCATTGCAAGCCATGCGATCAGATTCGCGAGCGCATGTGAACGCTGAAAATGGCTGGATCATTTTCACTCCTGCGGCGGATTTACACCCTGAAACGGGAATGGTTTTTTACCCGGGCACCTTCGTGGATTATCGTGCATATGCGCCAGTGTTGAAACTGATCGCAGAGCAGGGATACTTTGTTGCGCTTGTGACCGTGCCCTTGAGTTTGGCTTTCTTTGATGTTGATGCCGCCGATCGTGTGCAGGCGCAATATCCTGAAGTTAGGAATTGGGCCGTAGGCGGACATTCGCTTGGGGGTATGGTGGCTGCAAGTTATGCGGCCAATCATGTTGAAATAAAAGGCGTTATATTTTGGGCATCGTATCCTGCAAATGACGCATTGGGATCGATGAATACAAAAGTGATCTCCATTTATGGAACAGATGATAGGATCGCAACAGGCGATAAAATAGAGGAATCACGGGCGATGCTTCCAGTTGATGCGCAGTTCATCCCCATCGAAGGCGGAAACCATTCCCAGTTCGGTTCATACCGACTTCAACCTGGCGATAGCGACGCGGGCATTTCTCCTGAAGAGCAGTGGGCACAGATCGCGCAGGCAACGGTTGAGTTTTTGAAGGAGTTGAAATAATTCAGGCGATAGCCACTTCATAATAAATCATGAAACATTGGAAGAAGATAGTTTCTGCATCCTTGATTTTTGTGTGCCTCACTACGGCGCTCGGCCCATTTTTCATCCCCGTGGCAGAGTTGGATGGGTTGGTTGATGAGCAGGAATTTGTGGAAGCCGATAGCAAATTCATTGAAGTGAATAACGTCAATGTGCATTATAAGGAAGCGGGAACTGGTGAAACGGTTTTCATCCTCTTGCATGGGTTTGTCGGCAGTACTTTTTCGTGGCGCGAAGTGATGAATGATTTTGCCCAGCGTGGCCGCGTCATTGCCTATGACCGCCCTGCCTTTGGGTTGACTGAACGCCCCATGCCCGAAGATTGGGCCGAGAATCCATATGGCATGAAAGCCAATATCGAACTCCTGCGTGAATTGATGGATGTGATGGGAATTGAGAAAGCAGTTCTGGTCGGCAATTCTGCGGGTGGCGGAGTTGCTGTGGCGTTTGCGTTGGAATATCCTAAAAGGGTTGAGTCGCTCATTTTGGTTGACCCAGGTGTGGGCGGAGGGCGAGGCCCACAATTCCCTGAGTGGGCCTCGCCGCTGATGTGGACTCCGCAAATGCGTCATATTGGCCCATTGATGATGCGCGATTATCAGGAGGCGCTTCCCAACACGATCCAACGTGAATGGCATGATCAAACCAAACTTACTGATGAGATCAGGCAGGAATATTTAAAGTTGTTGAAAATAAAAAATTGGGATCGTGCCTTTTATGAATTAACATTTGCGCCTGCATACCCTGAACTTCGTCCGTTATTGCCTCAATTGAATGTGCCGGTCTTCATCGTTGCGGGGCAGGAAGATCGTTTGATCCGCGCTTTTTATTTCGAAGCGATTGCAGAAGAAATTCCTGGAGCGCAACTCACTTTGATCCCGCAATGCGGGCATGTCCCTCAAGAGGAATGTCCCACTCAATTTATGGAAGCCGTAATGAATTATTTGGAAAATTAATTGACAACATATTTAATCACCCCCGGCGAACTCGCGCCAGATTTCGAGCTTGAAGATACAAATGGAAATCGTGTGCGCCTCTCAAGTTTTCGTGGAGGCAAACCCATTGTGCTTTCGTTCCTGCGTGGCTTCATGTGACCGTACTGCCGCGCGCAGTTGGCACGCATGGGCAATCACTATGAAGAATTCACCTCACGCGGTGCAGAGATACTGGCCGTTGGTCCCAATGACGTGGAAACTTTTAAAAAATATTGGAAGAAAGAACATATCCCATTTATCGGCCTGCCCGACCCCGATCATAAGGTTGCAAAGGAATATCGTCAGGAAGTGAATCTTTTCAAGTTTGGGCGCATGCCTCTCAACTGCATCGTGGATATTGAAGGCCGCATCCGATATGTACATTACGGTTCCTCCATGGCTGATATCCCTGATAATGAAACATTTTTAAACGTAATAGAAAAACTTAACGCGTCATCCAGTTAACATGACTTTTGGACACATCGCCTTTCTTGGCTCCGGTGAGACGTCTCTCGCGGGCGGACGCATCTTCGAGACACTTGCCCGCCTCATCCCTGACCCGTTGCGGGTTGCCATACTGGAAACGCCAGCTGGCTTTGAGTTAAATGCATCACTTGTTGCTGGGCGTGTGGGAGAGTTTCTCAAGACCCGTTTACAAAACTACAAACCGACGATTGATCTAATCCCTGCTCGTAGAAGGGACACAGAGTTCAGCCCCGATAACCTTGAAATCCTAAAACCGTTGTTGCAAGCCAACATGATCTTTATGGGTCCAGGCAGCCCCAGCTATGTGGTTCGTCAATTGCAAGGCTCACTCGCGTGGGACATCGTTCGCGCGCGGCATCGACTTGGTGCGACTTTGGTCTTCGCCTCCGCCGCAACCATATCCGTTGGTGAATGGGTTTTGCCTGTTTATGAAATTTACAAGGTGGGTGAGGATGTACATGTAAAAGATGGCTTGAAATTCTTCTCCGACTTTGGAATGCATGTTTCCATCATTCCGCATTGGAACAATGCCGAAGGCGGCGTTGATCTGGATACCAGCCGCTGTTTCATGGGCATCGAGCGTTTTGAGCAATGGCGAAAACTCACACCTAAACAAAACATCATCGTGGGTTTGGATGAGCACTCAGGCATCATTATGGATTGTGAAAAAGGTATCTGCGATGTGCATGGAGTCAGTTCGGTCTCTGTCTTAAAGAGTGACAGCGCAGAAATATACCCATCTGGTGCAAGTTTTTCATTAAGTGAGCTTGGAACCTGCACTTTTCCTGAGCCTATTGAAAGAGGAATCAAGCCTGAAGTATGGGAACTGGTTCTCAATGCAACCAAATCCAATGAAGAAGCACCACCGTCTGAAGTATTGGCCCTGCTGGAACAGCGCAAACAAGTCCGCGCGGATAAAAACTTTGCCGAGTCAGACCGTTTGAGAGATGAGATTGCCGCGCTCGGCTGGACCGTGAATGATACAAAAGAGGGTCAGCAATTAGCGAAATCGTAAGCGCGCAGCGCCGCTGCGCGCCCCTACATGTTTTGTCTGACAAAATGCGATAAAATATCCGCGCAAGATTTCTCAAGGAGAACTTATGCGCGCGGTAGACATCATCATCAAAAAACGCGATAAACAGCCATTAACCTCACAGGAAATCGATTTCTTTGTGCAGGGATTTACCAATGGGGATATTCCAGATTATCAAGCCTCAGCTTTTGCAATGGCAATCATGCTGAACGGTATGACATCCTTTGAAACTGCCGATCTCACCCTCGCCATGGCGCGTTCCGGGCAAGTGCTCGATCTTTCCAAAGTTGTGGATATTGCCGTCGATAAACATTCCTCCGGTGGCGTGGGCGATAAAACCAGCATCGCGGTCATGCCGATGGTGGCTGCTTGCGGTTTGCCCGTTGGAAAAATGTCTGGTCGCGGACTTGGCTTCAGCGGCGGTACACTCGATAAATTGGAATCCATCCCAGGCTATCGCGTGGATCTGACTACCGATGAATTCATAAAGCAATTAAAAGAAAAAGGTATTGTGCTCACAGGCCAATCCTTGGACCTCGCACCGGCAGACGGCAAAATGTATGCACTGCGCGATGTAACCGGGACTGTGCCTTCAACTCCTCTCATTGCTTCATCCATCATGTGTAAGAAGATCGCGGCTGGCGCGCAGGCAATCGTGTTGGATGTGAAGACTGGCCTCGGTGCATTTATGCAAACATTGGGTGAAGCCCGCGAACTCGCAAGTTTAATGGTGGATATCGGTCACCTGGCGGGGCGTAAAACTGTTGCCTTGCTCTCGGATATGAATCAACCTTTGGGTGCGGCGGTTGGAAATGCCCTTGAAGTCATTGAAGCAATTGCCACTCTGCGCGGCGGCGGCCCAGCCGATTTCCGCGAGCATTGTTTGCATGTAGCCGCGCATGTGCTGCTTTTGGGTCGGCGCGCGAAAGACCTTAGTGAAGGCCGCGCTATGGCAGAGCAGTCCATTGTAGATGGCAGTGCGCTGGAGAAATTACGCGTGCTGGTGCAGGCCCAGGGTGGCGACGTTTCGTATGTGGATGATGTCTCAAAATTTGAGCATGCAAACCACGTCGAGTTGGTACCGGCTCCTCGAAACGGATTCATCTCCCAGGTCCATGCAAGGATCGTAGGCGAAGCGTCAGTGGTGCTGGGGGCTGGGCGGGCGAAAAAAGGCGACCCCGTGGATCATGCGGTTGGCATCGTCATCCGCAAAAAAGTGGGGGACAGAATCGAAGAAGGCGAGCCCTTATTTGAGATCCATGCAAATGATGAAGCAAAATTGGCTGAGGCGCGCGAGACGGTGCTTTCCGCGCATCAGTTTAGTGATGAATCTGTGCCGCCGTTACCTCTGTTTTACGAGTAAAATATGTATAGTCTTGCGAATTTTTTAAGAATCAGGCATACTTAATACAACAGGAAACCGGTAATGGCAAAAGTCTCGCTGAGAATTTACAATCGTGAAATAGAACGCCTCATTGAACAGGGACATACTGATGAGGCTGTTGCGCATTGTCGCCACATCCTGAAAACTTTTCCAAAACATCTTGAAACCTATCGATTATTAGGTAAGTCTTTCCTTGAGTCGAAGCGTTATAACGAAGCGGTTGATGTATTTGGCCGCATTCTCATGGCTGTGCCTGATGATTTTGTGGCCCACGTCGGCTTGAGCATCATCCGCGATGAAGAGAACAAACTGGATGATGCCATCTGGCATATGGAGCGTGCGTTTGAAGCTCAACCATCCAATGCCGCCATTCAGGGGGAACTGCAAAGATTATATGGCCGTCGCGATGGGATGGAGCCGCCGAAGATCCGCATGACGCGCGGCGCGCTCGCGCACATGTACGTGCAGGGCGAGTTATATCCACAGGCCATTGCAGAAATTCGCGCGGTGCTTGCGCAAGACCCGCAGCGCTCCGATATGCAGGTTTTGCTGGCACTCTCTTATTTTAAGGGCGGGCAAAAATCGGATGCTTCCGATATTTGCAATCAGCTATTAAAACGTTATCCCTATTGCTTTGATGCGAATCGCATCATGGTCGATTTAATACCCGCAACTGCCGCCGCTGCTGAAAGTACGCAAGTCTATCGAATGCGCGTCGGCGAGTTGGATCCATATGCAATATTTGCAAAGGGTTCGCCCTTTTTGATCAATGAAGTTCCCGATGCAGCGGTGAATTTGGAAAGACTCGAATATTCTCCTGATGAAACTGCGGAAGGGCAGGAGTGGGGCTCGGCGCTTGGCATTGGATACGATGCATCTGCCGCGCCTGCGCTTGGTGCATCCTCTTTTGATGACCAGCCAGATTGGTTAAAGGCCGGCGGATTTACAGACGAGACGCCTCAAGCCGCGCCCGAACCTGAATCTGCTTCCGAGTCAAAAGACGAAATCCCAGACTTTCTCCGTGCCGCAGGCTGGGGAGAATCCAATGAGCCTGAAAAACCCTCATCCATTTTTGATGAAGAACCCGCAGAAGATTTGGTTCCTGCCGATCTGCCGGATTGGCTTAAGGGACAAGCCCCGGCCTCTGACGATTTAGCCCGTATCACTGAACCTCACACTGGCGATGTAGAACCCATGGAAACTCCCGATTGGTTAAGCGGGCTGGGTGGCATACAACAACCTGTTGAATCGTTCGAAGACTCGAAGGCTCAATCTGCAAGTGATGTCCCCGATTGGCTAAGCGGACTCGGCGGTACACAAGCGTCTGATGAACAGGCTCAACCAGCGGATGTCCCTGATTGGCTGCGTGCGGTTGAACCCAAAAGTGAACCTGCTCCATCCGTTGAATCTCTCGGTGCATCAGCCCAGGAACAGGATGATGCAGTAGCCTGGCTTGAATCCCTGGCTGCCAAGCATGGGGCCAAACCCGAAGAACTTGTTACCGACCCGAATAGGCGCAGTGAAAAACCACCGGAATGGGTGGCGCAGGCGCAAAACATTGGCCAACAAACTCCTGCCGCACAACCAAACGTTCAAGACCTTGGTGCATCGGCCCAGGAACAGGATGATGCAGTGGCTTGGCTTGAATCTCTTGCCGCCAAGCATGGTGCCAAACCCGAAGAACTTGTCACTGACCCCAACAAACGCAGTGACATTCCGCCCGAATGGGTACAGCAGGCTCAATCCATCGGCGAATCTCAACCTGCTCCTTCCGAGGAACCTGCCAAGTCAACCTGGGTTGAAGGGGCCCAAAACATCGGCGAACAATTCTTTGCTGAATTTGAAAATGCTTCCACCGCTGTGCCAGCCACCGATGAGACCGGTATGTGGCTTCGTGATCTTGATAAGAAGGAAAAACAGGAAGAACAAGCAGAAGAGCAGAACCTCCAACGCGGCGATATTCCCGAATGGTTAAGTGACACCCAACAACCGGCCCGTACCGGTGAGCAGTTTGAATTTTCTGAACAAACACCTGCTTCACAAGACTCCGACTTGCCCAATTGGTTAAGCGGACTCGATGAAGAAACCCCTGCCAAGGAAACATCTTTCAAGGATCAAAGCCTGACCAACCAGGATCTTTCCAACTGGCTTAGCGGCCTGGATGATGAGCCCGGCCTCGATTTTGATCCTGAAATTATTCGTGCATCTGCCAGGCCGCCCTTCCCAAGCCAGCCTGAAAAACCGATTGAAACACAACCTGCCAAATCCGATCTGCCGGACTGGCTCAGTAATATGGACGCTGAACCGGAAGCCGAAGATGATTCGTGGAAGAAACCCGTCGCCTCAACCCCGACCGAGGAACCTCCGCCATCACAAGAGACTCCTGTCAACCTGACAGCTGACCTCCCCGAATGGCTGCAAGGCGTGGATGAAGCTGCTGGCGAAGGTGAACCAGAGAGTGATGCCACAGAGCCGTGGTCACATCGCGAACGTTGGGAAGCGGAAGAAACAACACAACAACCCAGGCCCACCTCGCCATCAGATTGGCATCCTTTGGAAGAAAAATCTGTGGAAGCGCCAAAACCAAAACCGACTTCACCGCAGACGCGTCTACAGCCGATCGTGCAGTATCCCCCATCTCCGCAACCCAGTGAAACGGCTGGTGCTCCTTCCGCAAAGAAGAGACCTGCCGCATCAACCCGCCAGCCTAAAGTTGAAGCACCAAGCAATGTCGTCGCATTGACACAAGCCAAGGGTGAGTTGGATCGAGGCGATATTCCCACAGCATTAGCTCATTATGGGAAGCTCATCAAAAAAGGCAAGCATCTTGAAGAAACCATACGTGACTTGACGGATTCGATCTATCGTTATCCCGTGGAAGTTGGCATCTGGCAGACTCTGGGGGATGCCTATATGCGTGCAAACCGTTTGAAAGAAGCGCTCGAGGCTTATAACAAAGCCGAAGAGTTAATTCGGTAGTGTAAAACATCGTCATTGCGAGGGCGATGTTTTTTCGCCTAAAGTAATCTCCGCCTGAGTTGGGGGATTGCTTCATCGGGAAAAGCGTCTCCTCGCAACACTTGCGCCGCACGCCAGTGTAGGTGTGACGAAAAATTTAATTTTGGAGGAATTTGTGGAAAGAACGCTCGTACTCGTAAAACCTGATGGTGTGCAGCGCGGTTTGATCGGTGAAGTGATTGCCCGCTTTGAACGCCGCGGACTTCGCCTGGTGGCCGCGAAATTTATTCAGGTCAGCCAGAGTTTGGCTGAAACACATTATGCCGAACACAAAGGCAAACCTTTTTATGACGGCTTGATTTCTTACATCACGTCTGCACCTGTAATGGCGATGGTGTGGGAAGGTCCCAACGCCGTTGCCGCTGTACGCCAGACCGTTGGCTCGACCAAACCCGTTGAATCCGCTCCTGGCACCATTCGCCACGACTTTGCGCTTGAAGTAGGACGCAACCTCATCCATGCTTCGGATAAGCCCGAAACCGGTGAACGCGAAGTTGCATTGTGGTTTAAGAAGGATGAGCTTGTGGATTGGAAGCGCGCTGTGGATGCTTGGGTGTTTGAGAAGTAAGTTGTTAGTGAATAGTGAAAAAATACCGCGGCTTGATGTCCGCGGTATTTTTATTATTGCAATCTCAATAATACTTTTCCATCTTCCCAAAGTTCTTCAAGTTGATAAAAATCACGCTGGTCTGGAGAGAAAAGGTGGACGACGACATCGCCATAATCTACGATCACCCATCCATCGCGGGAAAAACCCTGTTGTTTGCCTTTTTTCTTATGCCTGGCGCGGATGTCTTCAATGGTGGCTTTTGCGAGCGCATCGATCATGCGGTCACTGGTGCCGGTACAGATAATAAAGTAATCGGTAAATGAAACTATATCTTTTAAGTCTATTAGGACGATGTCTTCTCCCTTTTTATCTTCAAGAGAGTTTACAATTTCGCGTGCGAGTTCTAGTGCGTTCAGATGTCACCTCGTAATTAGTTTTTATTCAATGGCGCAGAAAATAATTTAGTGTAAATCGAGCCGCTGGCTTGCAACTCGCTTCGATAAAGGTGGATGGAGTCTATTCGGGAGGAGCCGATATTCCCAATTTGAATGCTATCCAATGTGTTGCGGATTTTTTGCAGGTCTGCTGTGTCGATGTTCTGGCGGACACGCCCGATGGTGAGATGTGGCGAGAAGGGGTGCTCTTCCTTTTCATAGCCCAGGCGGGATGTGCCTGCTTCGATGTTTCTTTGCAGGGAGTTCAGGTCAGCCGGGGCATGGATGCCTGCCCATAGGATGCGTGGCCGCTTCGAGTTTGGGAAGGAGCCGATCCCGCCAATTTGCAAATCGAACGCTGGATGCGAATCCGCTGTACGGGTAAGCAATTGCTTGATGAAATCCAAATGCGAGGCTGCAATATTTCCGATGAATTTTAAGGTCAAATGCATATTCTGTGTGGGAACCCAGCGGATGAGATCATCCCCCAAAGTTTGGCGCAGGCGGATAGTTTGTCTTTCAATTGCGGTTTGAAGCGAGCTTGGCAGTTCGATGGCGATGAAGACGCGCAGAAGATTCATGCGTTAAATTTATCTTTACATTACCTGTTCCACGGCTTGTTTTAGATCGAGAAAACCCACAGGCTTGGTGAGGTAAACAGACGCACCTGCTTCGAGGCCGACCCTGATATCGCCAGGCATGCTTTTGGCGGAAACCACGATGACAGGGATGGGCGCGAGTGCGGGTTCACGGCGCATGAAACGGATGACTTCGAGCCCGGAGATATCTGGCATCATGATATCGAGAATAATCAGATCTGGCTTTTCCTGTGCGATGATCGGAATGGCGGGTGCGCTGGAGAACATCTTTATGACGCGGAATCCGTTAACGCGCATCATTTCTGCAAACATTTCAGCGGCATCCGGTTCATCTTCGATGATCATTACTGTTTTTTGTACATCTGTCATGGGTTTATCCTTGTAGCTACCGCTTGTTGCATGATTCACCAAACTTTCTAAGAGAGTGTCTGAAAAGTAGGGACACAGCGTGACGAACTATCGTCAAAATCATAAAGGTACTCGCTGTGTCCCTACAGTCTATCAGGGTACTAGAGTGTTTTCAGAGGCTTTCTAAAAGTACTTACGGGTAAATGCCGTAATCTTGGTTCAGCTTTTTATGCGGCACTCAGTAAAAATAGCATAAAGCAGATGAATTGGCAAGGGGCTGTATTTTCGCCATGCTTTCGTAAGAATCCATGCTGCATGATAGTCTATTGTGCATATTGCTGATTGGAGAAACAATGACAGAGTTGGATACATTTCGCATGGAGAAGGATGAGTTCTTTGGGAGTCATCCTCAAAGCCCGCTTACTCATGAACAAAAGAAGGATTTCAAGGGATTGCAGTATTTCCCTGAAAATAATCCCCTGCGCCTTGAAGTGAAAGTGGACGAGTTCCCAAAAAAGGAAAGATTTGAAATGCAAACTTCAACGGGGGATGTGCAAACCTATGAAAAGTTTGGAAAGTTTAAATTCGATGTGGATGGAGTCGAAGCTGAATTGACGATCTACCAAAGCGGGCACGGATATTTCCTCCCGTTTGTAGATTCTTTAGCTGGAAAAGAAACATACCCTGCAGGGCGCTACCTGGAACCGGAACCTTTGCCGAACGGTAAATTTCTCGTGGATTTCAATTTGGCCTACAATCCCTATTGCGCATACAATGAGAAATGGTCATGCCCTATTACGCCTGCCGAGAATCGTTTGAAGGTGGCGATCCGTGCAGGTGAGAAGTTGTACCATTCGTGATTAATAAAAAAATGACTCACGCACAAGTCATTGACTTGTGCGTGAGTTTGTTTTTAAGAGCAAAGCAGAACGCAGTCTCTGTTCATGGTGTCGGAGATGCTCACCGCACTGGCGTACGGCGCAAGTGTCGGGGCATAGAGCGCCGCTCAGCATGACACACCGGGATTATAGTTATTCATGTTTCCAGTCCGTCTTTTGTATTTTCGAGAACCGCCAGCAGGGCTTCGTATTCCTCGCAGCAGTCTGGGCACATATCCAGGTGTTCGCGGATAAGCGGCGTGATCTTGTCTGCATCTTTTGTCTGGAGCACGTTTTCGACGAATTCGTCCAGGCGGGCGTACATTTCAGTGCATGATAGTTCATCTTCTCGTGCCTTTTCAAGCACGCTTAAAAACTTGAGGACGACCTGGTCCTCAAGTTTTTGGTGGGGTGATAAAGAAGTTTGAATGCGTTGAATTAGATCTTTTATTTTCATTCTATTGGTTGAGACGATTAACGAAATATCAATCTTACTTTTGCTCGAAGGCGGTTAGCAGATCTTGCGGAGTGAGATCCTCGAGGGCGAGTCGCCTCTTCAGCCGCAGGCGGGCATCGTGCAAAAGTTTGTAAAGCGCGTTGCGGTTGGTCTTCATCCGTTTGGCGGCTTCTTCCATGGGAACATCCTGTAAGCCGAGCAAGACGAGGGCTTCGCGTTGTTTTGGGGTAAGCTCCTCCTCCAGA
Source organism: Candidatus Villigracilis sp. (assembly GCF_057083605.1). Lineage (NCBI taxonomy): Bacteria > Bacillati > Chloroflexota > Anaerolineae > Anaerolineales > Candidatus Villigracilaceae > Candidatus Villigracilis > Candidatus Villigracilis sp. The sequence goes on from NZ_JBXMTI010000115.1 coordinate 42,441, forward strand.
ATGCGGCGGACACGCACAAGCATGTCTGCGCGCTCGGCTGAGGTTTCGGGAGAGGCCTGAGGGTCAGCCAGCAGGCCGGGGGGAGGTGGAGCGTCTTCGTTCTCTGTCAGTTCATCGAGGGATGCATCCCTCCAGCGTTTTCTGCGCAGTTCGGTTAATGCGATGCGGATGGCGATCTTGTGTACCCAGGTGGTGAAGAGACTGCGGCCTTCAAACGTATCCAGTTGATCGAGCACGCGCAGGAGGGTTTCCTGCGTCACTTCTTCTACAAGAGGTTGAAAGAGCGGGTCGTCTGATGAAAGCCAGCGCGAGAGTGCGTATGGCAAACCTTTTTGGATGATATCGCGCAGGTCATTTAATGCTTCTGTATGGTTGTTTCCTGAATCTCGCAGGTCAGCCAGCCAGGTTTCATTGGTACGTCCGCTCCGCTTTGCTTCGGGATTGTATGTTGTCATGATGGCTGATTATAAAAGAGAATCCAACGGGAAATTGAATTCTTACGAAAATATGAGACTTTCTGATGGCCTGGCCTCTTGGATATGAGGAACAAAAAAACTGCCTTTCGGCAGTTTTCTGTGGTCTCAACTGGGCTCGAACCAGTGACCTTTCGGATGTGAACCGAATGTTCTAACCAACTGAACTATGAGACCTTGAGAGCGACCGAGATTATAGTATAGGCTTTCGGCTTTGGCAAGTAATTTATGGCGGAGGCAGATAGCTCCAGGGGTTTACCTTCGCACCGGCCATTAATTCAAAATGCAGGTGTGCGCCGGAAGAGCGCCCCGTGGAACCGATTGCGCCGATGAGTTCTCCCTGACCCACGCTTTGCCCACAGCCCACGTTGATTCCGCTTAAATGTGCGTACAGCGATTGGAATCCGTTGCCATGGTCGACCATGATCATGCTGCCGTAGCCGTAATCATTCCAACCTGCGTAAACAATCACGCCTGCGTCTGCTGCATACACAGCTTCGCCTGTATTGCCTGCCAGGTCAATTCCATGGTGATTAGCCTCTGGAGAATAATCGAAGCCTGATATGTAGTGTTTATTAGAGGGGTAGACGTAAGAGCCGTATCCCACAGCGCCGCCACTGACCGGGTCACATGCACCCGCTCCCAGCACGCGCGCCGATGCGGGGTTTTCACGCGTCACACCCAGCGGCGCACTCCAGCTTACGAATTCCCTTTTCCCGCCTGGAATGATCAACCATGTGCCGACTTTGATGTTCGCATTGTTATAGTCGCCGACTGTGTTTGGATCAATATGATTTCCTGGAAATTCGATGATGTCTGCGGCTGTCACACCATAAAATTCAGCCCAGCTTCCAAAGCTGAGCCCGCCCAGCCATTCCCAATACACACCATCCACAGGCAGGATGTTTAACTCCTGGCCGGGCCGTAGCGAGTGAGGGTCATCCAGCAAGACATTGTAATTGCCCCATAAAATAGTTTGTGGTTCAAGCCCAAATTTTTCAGCAATACCAAAAACAGTGTCGCCTTCCTGCACCGTGTAAATGGTTAAATCCTGTCTCGGGCGCGAAGGGACATTCGTATGGATTTGCGCGGAGCGTGAGATTCCATCAATGACTGGGATGTCCATTGCGGGGACTGACCCAATATCTACAACAGCGGTCGCGGCGGGACCTGAAGCCTGCTCCGCGTTTCCTGCTAATGGATTCTGCGTCTGACGGTTAAAGACCTGCACAAGCACGATCACAATCACAATCGCAATGATCGAAAATAAATTTGTTCCGATCCGCAAAAGGGACTCGCCGAGTCCCATTCCTACGAGGATATCCATCCAACGAGAGAGGAAACTGCGCTGTCTTATGGGTGTGTTTGTATGTTTTTCCTGCTCTTTATTTTTTCCAACCTCAGCAGGGTTGGGAGCGTCTTCTTTGAAATCATTTTGCATGGGTTGCATCATAACATGGGCAAAAAATCAGCGTCAAGAGGAGCTGAAACACTTATCATATCTTAAGCAGATCTTTGCCCGGCGCGCAGGAAAATCAGGCGCACAAGCGCAATCCCAAGCAGGCAAATCACACCCCCGATGATTGTTGCAGTTTGGACACTCCAGGTCTGTGCCATCCAGCCGATCATGATGCTTCCAAATGGTGCCACTCCTTGCAGGGCCCAGAAATAGATGCTGAATACCCGTCCGCGCAAGCCGTTTGGGACGCTCATCTGGATCGTGATGTTCATGCTGATCAATTGCGCAACTGTTCCCCAGCCAATGAATGCCAGCAATATCAATGCGATGTTGAGGTTGGCGGATATGCCCAGGATAATAACTGGAAAGATAAACAATATTTGTCCCCACAAAAGCATTTTGTTTTTGCTTGTAGAACTAAGATAAGCCATCATGATGGCGGCGATCACTGCGCCTACTCCCTGCGCGGTATATAAACTGCTGGTACGCGCAGCGATCATCACCTCTGTATCGAATGCGGACTTTAATACATCACGCGCCAGAGCAGGGATTTGTTGCAGCAAAGGGATACCGAAAAACCCCAGCAAGGCAGACATGAGAATGGCAGATAACACAACCGCATTATTACGGATGTAGATAAGCCCTTCTTTGAATTCACTCCTCATACCCAGTTGTTGAATCGCTTCCTTCTCGACCTTGAAACTGGTGCGCGCAAAGAACAGACCGATGATCACGAATATAAAACTGATCCCATTCGCCAGAAAGACACTCCCCTCGCTGCCTGTTGATGCGATCAACCATGCTGCCCCCAGCGGACCCAATACCCGCCCCAGGTTGAATGCGGTGGTCTGTAAGGCAATCGCGCTGGGTAATGCCTCCCGCCCTGCCAGCTCGATCAACATAGCCTGGCGCGCAGTCACTTCCACTGCAACAGCGGAACCGTAGAAGAAAGCCAAAAGGATAATGTGCCAAATTTGGATTTGACCAGTAAAAGTGAGGTATGCCAGACCGAACCCCTGTATCGACATAATGGCCTGAAACAGGATCACGGTTTTACGTTTGTCCCAGCGCTCCACCAGCACACCGGCAGGCAATGCGAATAATAATGTGGGCAGGGTGTTTGCGAATCCGATCAGACCCAAATCCAAAGGGCGGCCTGAGATACGATAGGCAAGATAAGGCAGGGCAGTGGCTTGCATCCACGTGCCAATGACGGAGATGAATTGACCGATCAGGAATAGGACATAATCACGCGAGGACAGCGCGGGGAAGTGATCGGTCAACCAGTTTTTGAGTGGGCGCATTATTTACATTGCCGGCATGACCAATTCGGGGCGGTCATTATCAGGTTTGTTCACCATTGTTGAAACAGGGTGGGCCGACATTTTGTCAGCTGGAAATGGCTTGATGAGCGGGAGCAGGTTTTCGGGAGTCTGAGGCGTGGGGTCCAGCCATTTGTCGTAATCCTTTTGATTCAGAATCAAAGGCATACGGTTGTGCAAAGTTGACATCAAGTCATTTGGTTCAGTGGTGATGATAGTGCATGTGCGCAGCAGATCGCCATCGGGTGAATGCCATTCATCCCACAAACCTGCGAAGGCGAAGGGCTGGCGGTCTTTCATATAAATGTAGTAGGGAGTCTTTGTTTTTTCACCCCGTTGTGCTTTCCATTCGTAGAACCCATCGGCAGGGATGAGACAGCGTTTGTATTTGAAACTTCCGCGAAAGGATGGCTTCTCTGCAATCGTTTCGCCACGCGCGTTGATAAGGCGGTTCGCTATGGTTGGGTCTTTAGACCAGGATGGGATCAGCCCCCATGAAAAGAAATCTGCTGCGTTCTTTGCGTCATTTGGAATGGCGAGGATCGGCTGTGAGGGCGCGATATTGTATCGCGGCGAAAATTTAGCCGGGAAGGTGAAGTTTTCAAAGACTTCCTTTAATTCGGCAGGGTCAACTGTGAGTGTAAATCGTCCGCACATGGGTTTCTCCTTTTTGTATCATACTGATAATTTGTAGCTCACGAAAACGTAGCAATGACTTTGGTAAGACTACTGCAAAATGTCAATTTCTTAACGCGAAGGCGCAAATTCGCCAAGATTTTAAAAAGACATCTCACTCTTTCATGATTTAGGAAAAAATTTTTTCTTTGCGTCCTAGCGTCTTTGCGTTAATGTTTCATATTTTTGCAGCAACGTCTTTGGTAGTTCGGCCAAAAAGCGACTGAAGTCGCTACTACATTACCTTTTCGTTAGAGACCTCTATGATAACTTGAAATAAAATGTAGCGCCTTTGTCTGGCCTTGATTCCACCCAGATTTTTCCGCCATGCACTTCGATGATGCGTTTCACGATGGTCAGGCCCACACCAGAGCCGTGCGAGGTTGAATCCAGTTTATTGAACAGCCCAAAGATTCGATCAGCATATTGCGGGTCTATGCCGACCCCATTATCCTGCACAAAGAAGGTTGGATTATTCTGTGCGTCCATGATCGTCCCGATGCGGATGTGGGGATTGGGTTGGTCACCCATGAATTTTATGGCGTTGTCGACCAGGTTTTGCACAACTTCAACCAGACGAATATAGTCACCATGAATTTTATGGCCGTCATCTATGAATTCGATGGTTACGTGGCTGGCTTGGACCTGCCCTTCCACCAACGCCAGCGCATCTTTTACGATGTCGCTAAACTTTGCTTCAACAGGTTCATTGATCAACCTGCCGATGCGCGATAACTCCAAAAGATCCTTGAGCAGCGCCTGCATTTTATCCACAGCCTGTTGGATGCGCTCAAGATCGGTCTTGAATTTCTCGAAGTCACCTCTGCGCGCGTCTCTTTCAAGATAACTAAGAAAACCTGTGATGGTCACCAGTGGAGACTTAAGGTCATGGGATACGGTGTAGGTGAACCTTTCAAGCTCGGCATTTTTCGCTTCCAGTTCAGCGATCAATATTTCGCGATCACTTTCTATTTTTTTGCGTTCGCTAATTTCACGGGCAATGCCGGTGGTTCCGATGATTTCTCCCTGTGCATTGCGGATGGGAGTTTTTATGGTCTCAACCCAATATTCCCTGCCTGTGCTGTCTCGTTGGAATTCTTCAATCTGCCTGCGTGCGCCGCTTTGTATCACCTCCAGATCATCCTTGCGATAATTATCGGCAAATTTTTTCTCCCAGATATCGTAGTCTGTTTTGCCAATAATATCTTCGGCTTTCAGCCCGCTTGTTTTTAAATACTGTTCATTTATCGCGATATATCGACTATCCAGATCCTTTAGCCAGGCCATATCAGGGATGTTATTCAGGATGGCGGTTTGCCGAAAAGATGTTTCTTTTAGCAGCTCTTCGCCTTGCTTTTGACCGGTTACATCCTGTACTGCTCCAATAATGCTTGTGAGGCGATCTTCCTTTTCACTCCAAACTGGATGCGCAAAAATACGTTCCCAGCGAATTTCCCCACTCTTTGTAAACGTTCGGATTTCGGAGTTGGTCACATCCTGATTTTTGAGAAGCCTTCTCATATCCTCGGCGTCTTTTTCAAGATCATCAGGATGGACATGCCCGAGCCACCCGCCTGTTGCAATATATTCTTCAAAGGTATATCCTGTCATTTTCTCGAAGGCACCAGCCACCCAAAGCAAACTTCCATTCCCTTGTTTATCCACCCCAGTTTCAAAGGTGTAATCGGAACTTACTCTGGAAATTAACTTGTATTTTTCCTCGCTTAGCCGTACCCGTTCCAGGGCTTTCTTCACAGTTCGTGACGAGAGATGTTGCAATAACGCCCCTATGGGAAAGATGACGAAACTAACTATCCAGGTTGTCAGCGGTGTATTGATAAGCATTGTCTTTATGATTCCCTGGGTTTCTGCGTACACCATCAATAACCCGGCCAGCAGGGATGCAATTGTCACGCCCAAAGCCATGCGTCCGCCAAGCAGAAGCCCGGCGATAATGATCACAAGCGGATAACCCAACAGATACGGTTCGCTGCGCACCCCCGACTCGGTAACCGCGGATATTGTGAAGAAAAGCCAGAAGGCAACCACCTGTATGATCGATGCAATGCGGACGTATCCGCTCTTTAATAAGAACAGCAGAAAGAAATTGATTGTTTCACCAAACACTGTTTGTATCAACGCGCGGGTCGAATTCTCAGGCGTGAAAGTTAGAACATAGATCACATAGGGCACAGGGACAAAGATCAACCCCCACAAGATCACATGTAATAAATATGCCTGGTGGCTCTTCTCATCATTTTCAAATGCAGGAGGCGTAAATAGCTTCTTCAGAAATGCAACAGACATGGTGTGCTCACTTTCTTAACTTCCTTGCATCACCTTCCCGCATGGTTATTCCTATGGCATCCAAATGTTCCAGCAGAGCCTGTATATATTTCCTGGTTGTATCCAGCATATCACGCACCTCGGCCAGGGTGATCTGCCCTTTGCCTTGAATCGCCGTTCTAATCTTTTCTACCATTTCGTCATAATCTTTTTTACGAAAGATGACATCTTGTGAAACCGCCACCAATTCCCCCATTTCGATTAACGCATTGACGACTTCCTCGCCGACCTCGGCCTGACATTCCTTGACGCTGGGCGTGGCATAAGGAGCCTTCTCAAACTTCCGCATCAATTCCTGGATCTGAGCCTGCTGGCTGGCCTCAAACCTGATCTCATGCCCGGTGCGGGATACTGCTCCCCTCGCATCCATTAGTATGTTTGATTCCACGAGCTTCTTAATGGTCGCATTGAAGATCCGCGGCGTGAGCTTGAGCTTGCTTTTTAATTCCTCGCGTGGAATCCCGCGCCTTAATGGAAATTGTTTGTGAAAGGTGTTCAAAATATTTTCAACGCGCCCGCGCAGTTCATTCCAATGGGGGAGCGCGATGGCAAGCGAATCGCTTTTTGAATCAGGTTTGCCATCCTCTAATTGGATAATTTGATTGCTATCTATTAATTCTTTTAGTGCCACATTTGCAGTGGCTGCATCCAATCGCGATTTGGCGACGATCTCTTTTAGCGTCGCGGCGTTAAGTGATAGTGCTGCTTCCAGTAATACATCGGCAGGCGAACCTTGAGCAAGGGATTCCAAAGATTTCAGCACAGCCTCATCAAAGCGTTTATGCCTGCCTTTGGGTTGATGGTCTATCACCACGCCGCCGCCGAGAGTTTCGCTGGGTGATGGGCGTCGCAGAATGTAACGATCTCCGCGCACAGCCACGAGTGGGTCACGCAGTTCAAGTTGGATCCAACCTTCTTCACCTGCGTTAAGTTCCTCTGTGCCGAGCAAACGCAAAGTTGCTATTGTCTCGCTGGCGCCGACGAAGAATTTAACTTCGTCGCCATGTTTGATGGACGAAGCGGCATCTTTGAGTAAACGAAATCGCGCATCAAGTCTGCGCGTGGCCTGATATTGATTTGGGCGCGTCACCACATCGCCGCGGCGAATCGACTCCGTATCCACACCTGAAATGTTTACTGCTGTTCGTGAGCCAGGCTCGGCTTTTTCTTCTTTCTTCTTGTGCGTTTGAAGGCCTCGAATTCTTCCTTTCAATTCGCCTGGCAAAATTTCCACTTCATCCCCAATAGAAAGATGACCATCACTAAGAGTACCCGTTACGACAGTGCCGAATCCGCTCATGCTGAAGACGCGGTCAATTGGCAGGCGCGGACGACCAAGATCAAGACGGATGGGCTTTTGTTGAAGAAGGGCCTGGAGACTGGAGACTAGCGTGTCAAGCCCTGTTTTGTTTTTGGCAGAGACTCTGAGGATGGGTGCGTCTTTAAGGACAGTATCGCTAACAGCGGAGCGAATGTCTGTTTCCAATAGATCAAGCCACCCTGAGTCGGAAGCGAGGTCTGTTTTTGTCATAACGATCAACCCAGCGGGAATCTGCAATAAATCCAGAATTGCGAGGTGTTCTTTTGTCTGCGGCATCACGCCTTCATCGGCGGCGATGACGAGCAATGCGGCGTCGATTCCGCTGATGCCTGAAAGCATGTTCTCAATAAAATCGCGATGACCGGGCACATCCACAATGCCGACCTCTTCACCGTTGGGAAGGGAGAGCCAGCCGAAACCGAGTTCGATGGTCATTTCGCGGGCTTGTTCTTCTTTGAGGCGATCCGGGTGTGTGCCTGTGAGTGCTTCGATTAATGTGGACTTGCCGTGATCTACGTGACCTGCGGTTCCGATAACTCTCATATCTCTATTTAACCACAAATGCAAGTAATCAAGGACATGGGTAAATAAAAAGTGGAGATCAACATGATCTCCACTTTTTACTAATTACTGATTACTCATCACTCGTCACTTTTTCGTTTTCTTCCCATGCCCCATGATGCGTTGATAAGATGTCATCCACTCATGGATCACGTTCATCATTTCCTGTAATTGTTTTTCGGTTGTGTCAGATGTTTGATGCATTTGGTCTTGCAAAACCTGGGCGGCCTCGTTCAATACAACGATGCGTTCTTCAGTCTTTTGTACATCCTTTCGAATATCACGATAGGATTCTTCAGAGGAAAGGCTGTACCCGGTCCAGCGTTTTTGGTCATCTGCCTTGAAGCTGACCCATTCCTGGCGCAAGCGGTCTTCAGCCAGGCGCTGCATTTCCGTCACTTCGTTGATGCGGCGTTCAAGTTTTGTATTGAGTTCAAGATAGGTTTCCTGCGCCTTTTTGGCGCCGCGCAGGGCTTCATCCAGTTTTTGGACATGAGCATCGAGGCTTTCGGCTTCCTGTTGGAAGGCATCGTATTTCTCCCTCCACTCCTTCCAGGCTCGGTCGCGGTCAATTTGTGCGATGGCTTGTTGCTCGAGGAATGAAGTTTGTGCCTGCTTGCGTTCCAATTCGGAGGCGAGCAATTCTGTAAATCGATTCTCTACATTGCGAATACTATCGGCCTGTATGGTTGACTTTTCGCGATTCTCATCTATCCGTTTGCGCAGGGATGTCACTTCACCTTGAATATCCGCAACTCGCTTCAAGTCGTTCTTGCGTGTCTCTTCGGATGCTTTATATGCGCGCTGAGTATCCTCGTTGGAACGAAGCACATCATCGACCCGCGATTTAAGATCGCTCATATTGTTCAATGCGCGCTGCATTTCGTTGGCCTGATCCTTGAGTTGTTTTTTTATTTCAGTCAGGCTGGCAGTAGTTTTTAACTGAGTGATGGATTTATTCATCTCGTTGAATTCCGCCTGTACTCGTTTGGCAGAGTCGCGCTCGGCACGCGTACGTGTTTTTTCATTCTCTTCTATCAACTTGACCATGTCGGTGCGCTGTTTGGTCATCATGGCTTCGAACTGCTCCACGCGTTTGGCGGCGGGGGTAATATCTGTTACCTGTTTGCTCAGCGTTTTGATCTGCTTCGATACGGCATTGACCGAAGTTTCAAATGAAGTCAAACGTTCGCTCAATGTGGAGATCGAATCTTTATTGTCTCGCTGTTGTTTTTCCAGCCAATCAAGGCGCTTGACGATTTGTTCGAATTCCATATTGCTCTCCAATAATTGTTGGGAAATGATGTGAAATTATAGCACGCCAGAATGGCGAGGTTACGGGCTAAGATGTTCGAACAGAGATGGCAGGTTGGTAAGAAATGGTTGCAGTGCCTGAGGAAACATCCCCAGGATGAAGAGCCCGATCACGCCCAGCCCAAGCATGATCATCTGCGTCCAGGATTCGGCCACGCTCCAAATTTTATCTTCCTCCGCCATGACAAAAACAGCCAGGGTGCGGATGGCCGCGATCAACAGCCCAAGCATTCCTAAAAATACCCAAAACGAGGTAATAAGAGATTGTCCCGCCAGTTCCTGCCAGATTGCCAGGCGTGGGGGAAAACCTGCCAATAGAGGAAAGCCTGTCATTGAAAGTTGTGCGAGAAGGAGAGCACCCACTGCCACGGGGTAACTGCGAGCCAACCCCTGTACTTCACCGAACCGTAATGAATACGCTTCACGTTTGATGATGGAAAGTGCCAATGCCCAAACAGTCAATTCAATGCCGCGTGGAACCAACGTGAGAAAGGTGATGGTTACGATATCCGAAGATCTTAATCCCATCACGAGGATTAATAACCCGGTTTCTGCAATGGCAGAATAACCCAATATGCGTCCCAGGTGACGTTGCAGGGCTGCGAAAATGCCGCCGCTTGCCACCATAAAAACACCTGCAAATTGTATGGCAGTTGAGAGCTGAGGGGATGTGCGCAGCCAGGCGTAACGATCCAAGAAGCCCAACGCAAATATGACTGTGAAAGTGGGCAAGGTCCAAAGCAGGAATCCTGTTACGTAAGGCGATGCCTCTTCCATTAACATGGGAATCCAGTTATAGAGTGGGAATACAGCCAACAGAAAGGCGAATCCTAGACCAAGCATTGTGCCTGCTTGTGTTGTGGTATTTAAATCGCCGGGGCTAGCTTCTACGCCGGCCAACATCCACCCTGAGAAAAGAATGAAAGGCATGGCAAGCGTTTGATAGATGAGAAAACGAACCACGCCGCGCCCGGGCTTTTGATAAAGAGGCACGAGCAATGGAATAACCAGCATGGCCGCCATTTCGAGCAGGAGTGCAGCAAACAGAAATGGCTCCACCGCGATGGATGCGGTTAATAATGCAATGATCATTAATCCCAGGGAGGCAAAGCGACTGGCTGTCCCTGAGGCTTCGGTGCCAAAAAACCATAAGGTTGCCAACCCATAAATGATGGCGAGCAGAGGGCCATCTGCAGTGGTGAGTTCAAAACTGCGCCCAAAGAACAAAATGGAAGGCGAAATTTTTAGTGAAGTTGAACCAAGCAGGAGAGCAGTATCAATGGGGAAGATCAGAGCGATCAATGCCAATATTCCCGCTGTGGTTCCATCGACAAGAGCCGAGAAGCGTTCGCGTAAAAAGAATATGGTGAAGACCCCCACACCAAACGGAATCGCTATCCATAATATCGGGGCACTCATAATTCTTCCTCTGTTTCAAGTGGAGATGACCCAGCAAGCAAGAGGTACGAGCCAACGATTCCAAGACCGAGATTTATGATGGCAAGAAACCCCGCCACCAGGATCGAACTTTCCACAGCCGCGTAAATAATTTCAAACCCCGCCAACATGGTAAGAAGACCCAACGTCACTCGCAGCAGGTCAGAGGTTACGCCCAGGTTTACAACGCCTGCGCCTATTAAAAGTATGCTTCCTGCTATCACTGGTAAACCCAACCCTGGGATGGCCGCTTCAATACGCAGAGTAGAGCCGGTTGCGATCAGGGCAACAATACCCATCAGGATCGCCCGGAACCACTGTCCACGCGGCCAGAAGTTGTCTTCCTCATCATTTTCCATATCCGTCAAACCGAGACGAGTCATGCCTAAAGCAGCAACCACCATCCACCCTGCGATCAATTTTGCAGAACCCATTGCAAAAGGCAGGTGACGGCTTACGAGCCAGAATACTGCAATGTATTGAACAGCCAGCGCACCAAGACTCACGCGCCAGTCTTTGTGGATAAGTATGGTAGTGGATGTTGCCAGGATCAAAACTACGCTGACCCACGAAATAATGTCTATGATCATTATGGCGTCCCCTGTGTTAGTAATGAAACGAATAAGACCAGGAAGAGTAAGGTCCACATGATGCCGCCTTCACCTTCGAGCGTAACGGTAATGGCGTGACTGATGCTTCCAAGTGCGCGGTAGAGAGACCAAAACCCCTGATAAACAGTACTCAACCGTGAGGTCGTGGATGTGACCCAATGGGCGCGGATCGGGTTGAGGACACGAAAACGTGGTGTCGCCCAAACCAGCCCAAGGGTCAGAACTGAAGCGATGATGGCTTGCAGCCATGCGCCGATTCGAAGTGCACCATCCCAGCCAATCAACCCTAATAAGAATTGAAATGCGATGAGCAGGATAATTCCAGATGGATAGACTGCGCGCGTCCAGCCTGGCTGTGATTCAAGTGAGTCGCGCCCGGCAGGGCGGAGGGCGTGGCGGATAAATCCTGCGGTGACCAGGGCTTGAGCGATAATAACGAATGGAATGAAGAGTCCCAATCTGCCAACCCATGCACTGGCTGTCAGTGAAAATGGTAAAGAGGAAAGACTCCATGCGCCAAGCAGCATGATGCGGTTCAACCAAACGTTTTGTACAGAAGCAAGAAAGAGCGCCCCGCCCACAAGGATCAACGCACATCCCCAGGCCACTGCGCCCAATGGATTACCACTGAGCGAGGCAATGACCGAAAGTGAAGCGAGGCTGATGATCCAATAGGGACGGCCATTTAATTCATCAGGCGCACGTAACCACATCCAGCCGCCATAGATCGCAGCGATGGTTGCAAGGACCAGAAGGACCGTGGATGCAAAGGACTGCGTCTCTGCGGCAGGAATGCGCCCCAACAGTACGAGGCTGGATGCCGCAGAAATTAAACGTAGCGCCGTTCCAAAACCGCGCCTTAGTGTGGATTCAGCTGAATATGGCAAATGCAATGGGAGCACGCCAAGCCTTAAGCCAGCCGCGGCCACAAGGTATAAACCCGAACTGATTGACATGGATTGGAAATCAAATGCGCTCCCCTCTGCAATACTGACAATGCTGGCCCATAACAATAAGCCAATTCCCAATGCGCGCGTTGAAAAAGAGATAACAACTTTTTCATTATTCTCAGGCCCATTGACAGAACCCAGTTGAGTCAATAACTCAGTCATATCCAGTGCCGCCCATACTAACAAAAGAGTTAAAGGGCTGTCTGCTGTAACAGCCAGAATGCCAAGTCCGCCCAGGGCAAGTATTCCGATCCAACTAAAGGAATTAATGAAGACGGGCTTTGTAACCGCAGTCAATAACATGGACAATGTCAAAGCAGCGATGCCAAGCGCAAGCGGCCATGAAATTCCATCCGCTCGAAACAGGATCGGTGATCTGAACAATGTGTCTGGTTGCCAGGCGGGTAGTATCAGGTCGAATGGCATTTGCGCCAGCCAGGCGAATACACTCGCCAGCGCCAGCATTGCACCCCCAACTGCCACCAGCCATGTATAACGTGCATCGGGTTGTACGGTGCGCAAAACCATCAATGTCAGCGCTGTGACAAAAAGTAAAAGGCAGGAAATCAAAATCAACATGGGAGAATACAATTGTATCAGTTTTATTGCCGCGATACTTTGTCCTTCGGCTTTTGGTACAATCGCCGTATGCCATTTCAACAATACAGATCAATCGGACTAAAATTTACATTCTGGACTTTGATCGTTATCCTGATCGCCTCCTGCGCTCCGTCGTCTCCCGCTTCACCTCCCGCCCCGACACCTGCCTCCGTTTCCGTAAACATTTATCCTACGCTGACGCCATTTCAGCCCCTCTCTGAAAACTCCCCTGACCCTTACTTTGCCATCACAACTCCGCAACCTGTATCAACATATACACCGTACCCTACAAAATATGTCTATGTTGAGGATTCATCTGCCTCGGTGGAGCTTTCCTCATCAACTGAGTTAACTGCGCTTAATATCAATAACCCATTGACCGGGTTACCCGTAAGTGATCCGTCCTTGTTACAGCGCAGGCCGCTTGCAATAAAAATCGGCAATTCACCGGATTACGTCCGCCCGCAATCCGGGTTGACGTTGGCAGACATTGTTTTCGAATATTACATCGAATGGGGTGATACACGTTTTATTGCGATCTTTTACAGCAATGATTCGCCTCGTGTTGGCCCCGTTCGTTCTGGCAGATTTTTAGATGAGCATATTGCCCGCATGTATCATGCCTTCCTTATGTTCAAAGGCGCCGACCCGCGTGAGCTTGACCATTTTCTGAGCACCGACATTAGCGAACTGCTTATCAGCGTGGGCATCGGTTCCTGCCCGCCTTATTTTATTGGCCCGTATAAACGTGACTCGTACAATAACGTATTTTTTAATTCTACAAAATGGGCTGCCTGCGCGAATAAAAAGGGTTTGGATAATTCGCCGCAAACAATAAGCGGTGGCTTTTTTACAACCGATGCGCCTGAGAGCCAATTACAGGCCACGCGGATATATTCGTCTTACTCAGTCTATAGTTATAACTATTGGGAGTATGATCCCGCTACGAATAACTACTTCCGTTATCAGGAAGCGAATGACATGATTCAAGGAAAGTCCGAAGCATATGCCCCGCTTTCAGATGCGCAGACCGGGCTTCCAGTCACTGCCACGAACGTGGTGGTATTGTTTGTGCCGCATATTTTTGCAAATACATACAACGCCCATGACGAAGTCTATCAAATCGATTTGATAGACTTTGGAAATGCCATTGTGTTTCGCGACGGTGTAGCGATACCAGCTTATTGGAACCGTACTGAAAGAGACCAACCAATCGTGCTCACCTATTTGGACGGGACGCCAATCTACATGCGCCCGGGTCGGACTTTTTATCAGGTAATGGGTACAACCTCCACCTACACTCAAGATGGAGAGAACTGGCGTTTCGTGTTCCAAACTCCTTAAGGCGTGAGATAATGGAATAGAGAACATCGCAAAACAATTTCAGTAATTCATACAACAAGCGGTAAAATAATCGCATCCCGGTTAGACCGGAGTTCCTATGATCTTTGACCCCGTATTTCTCAGCAGCTTAACCCTTGTACTGACCGCCTTTGGTGGCGCGTTTCTAGCCGCCTTGTGGATCAGCCTTGTAGTGTGGACGTATCGTGACATTCGCGCACGCGCGAGAGACCCATTGGTGCAAATGCTGGCAGCCTTACTTGTGGCGGTTTTGAATTTGCCCGGTGTGTTGGTTTATCTCATCCTGCGCCCCCCGCGGACTTTGGAAGAGGAATATCAACGCACATTGGAAGAGGAAGCCCTGCTGCAAGCGTTGGAAGACCTCCCGCTTTGCCCAGGCTGTGAACGGCGCGTAAAAGAAGACTGGCAGATCTGCCCCAATTGCCATACCAAGTTGAAGAAGACATGCCATAACTGCTCGAAGTTCATGGAATTATCCTGGAACCTCTGCCCATATTGCGGAACCCCCGCTCCCGGAATGAGGTTGGAAACCACAAGCATGGACGATGCTTTGCGCGGCATGAAAATGACTGAAGATCAGGGCGATGTAAAGGTTGAATAACTTCTAACATGAAAATAGAATCGATCACACTGCACCATATATCAATGCCATTGATCGCGCCATTTGAAACATCCTTCGGGCGTGAAACGGATCGGCAATGCGTCATTATTGAGATACATTCCGAGGGATTAGTCGGCTATGGCGAATGCGTTGCCACTCGTGACCCTGGTTACAACTACGAAACCACCGGCACATCCATGCACATTCTCAAGGATTTTATTGTGCCATTAATTCTTGGTAAAGATGTAAAGGATGCAGCAGATTTTCAAGAACGCGTCTCTGGCATTCGCGGGCATCACCTTGCCAAGGCCGGTGTTGAAATGGCGATTTGGGATCTGCTTGGCAAACGCGCAGGTAAATCTCTGCGTGAACTCTTTGGCGGCCTGCGCGAAAAGGTTGAGGTGGGTGTTTCAATTGGCATTCAAGAGTCTCCGCAAAAAATGGTTGAAACTGTAAAAGATTTTGTTAAACAAGGTTATGCGCGGGCAAAACTCAAGATCAAACCTGGCAAGGATGTTGAGGTTGCAACTGCTGTTCGCAAGGAATTCCCGAACCTGCGCTTGCAAGTGGACGCGAACTCCGCCTACTCAATGGACGATGCGCCGAAACTCAAGCCTTTGGATAAACTAAATCTGCTATTGATCGAACAGCCTTTGTTTGAAGATGATATTTGGGATCATCATAAATTTCAGGCACAATTTGAAACGCCAGTCTGCTTGGACGAAAGTATCATCACGCCGCGCCATGCGCGTTATGCGATTGAAATGAAGGCCTGTAAGATCATCAACATCAAAGCTGGCAGGCTGGGCGGGTTGAGTCAGGGTGTGATGGTGCATAACCTCTGCCAGCAAAATAATATGCCCGTGTGGTGCGGTGGCATGTTGGAGACCGGTATTGGCCGCGCTTCAAACCTCGCTCTCTCTTCATTGCCAAACTTTATATTGCCCGGAGATGTCTCAGCCTCAGACCGTTATTATGCGCGCGATATCACCAATGAACGTTTCGTATTGAGTTCCGATTCAACCATTGATGTTCCAAGCGGCGCAGGCTTGGGCGTAACCATTGATGAAGATGCATTGAAATCATTTTCGCTAGCTCGAATAACTTTGTAGTATTCTCTGGTGCCATCAGCTCGCTGATTGGACTTGATTTCCACAGCACGAGGCGTGCAACTTGCTTCGTGCTTTTATTTTGAAATGACATTGAATTCACACATGAAAAAAATCTTTATATTACTAATTTATATTTCCATTCTCGCCGCCTGCGTCCCTGCAACGGATACGCCGATTGTCGCTACAACTTTGCCAACCGTAAGCCCAACTTTCGTACAGGTATCTTTGCCCGCAGCTTTGTGGATCAGCCCGGTTGTTCCGAATGATTTGAAGCTCATCGTGCAATCATGGGGTATTCCGCTGATTGACGACCCCACACTTGCCACACAAAAACTGGACATATCAGATTCAGGTGCATTATGGATTTATGCCCTCGTTGCGCCTTTTCCCACCGTCACAGATGATGTTGCTTACGAGGATTTAATGTCCACCTGGAAAGGCGCTCCTGCTGGACCGTTAGCCGGGCGCGGTTTACTAATGGCAGAATCCACTCTGGAGGCGTTCACTGCTCTTTGGGGTGAACCAGCTAGCGGCGTGATAAGAAGCCTTCCATCTGAAGAATTGTTGAATGTTGCATGGGATGAAATGTCCCCTTGGGCGATCATCCCATTTGAAGAGATCCAGCCAAAATGGAAGGTGCTAAGCGTAGATGGTCAATCTCCCATCCATAAGGATTTTGATGTAGGGTTGTATTTGCTAAAAATAAATTTTGGCTTATCAAACCCTGGCTCTTTTGCATTGCCTGAGTCAAACCGCGATCCATCAAAATTGACAACCGTTGTTTTAACAGGCGTGACCGCCTTGGTGCGTGCCACTGCTTTCACGATGGAATCGAAAGGCGTAACCCGCCCCGGCGAGTTGATCTATGATTGGCTGCACAACGCGGATGTGACGCACATTAGCAACGAGGTTCCCTTTGACAAAGACTGCCCGTATCCAACGCCTGGTTATAAGAATTTTATTTTATGCAGTGACCCGAAATATTTTGAATTACTGCAATATGTGGGGACGGATATTGTTGAATTGACGGGCGATCACTTTGCGGATCGCGGCACACAAGCCATGTTGGATACGTTGGAAATGTACAAGCAAAATAATCTGCCATACTACGGCGGCGGTGCAAATGCGGATGAAGCGCGTCTGCCCGTATTGATGGAAGTGAACGGGAATAAGATTGCATTCATAGGATGCAATGGGAAGAAGTCCTATACTTTTGTAAAGGCAACAGCAACTTCCCCGGGCGCGGCGGATTGTGATTTTGATTTTTTCACAAAGCAAGTCAATGCATTGAAGGCGCAAGGTTATATGGTGATCTTCACTTTCCAGCACGAAGAGTGCTATCACTATGGGCCGTGTTATGCACATGATGAGGATTTCCGCATTGTGGCTGATGTAGGTGCTGTGGTGGTGAGCGGCAGTCAGGCGCATTATCCGCATTTGATGGAGTTTCGCGGCGACTCTTTCATCCATTATGGCCTGGGTAATCTTTTCTTTGACCAGATGACCTACACGCTGCCAGATGGAAGTGTGATCGATGAAACACGCCGTGAGTTTATAGACCGCCATGTCTTTTATGATGGCCGCTACCTCGGCATGGAATTGTTGACTGCCATGCTTGAGGATTTCTCACGTCCACGCCCGATGAATGAGCGTGAACGCACTGCATTCCTCTCGGAATATTTCTCTTACAGTGGATGGGTTCCACTTTTGCCAACCCCCATTCCTCAACCGACGGTCACACTTACACCGATTGTGTTGCCGTAATTACCCTTATCTCCAGCCCTTCCCCCGAAAAGGGAAGGGAGTCCCTTCTCTCTTTGGGAGAGGGTTAGGGTGATGGGGAATTTACAATCTTTTTACATCCTCGCCACACGTACTTAACTTGCATCCTCTAAAATCTCATCGTAACCTAAAAGGAGGCTTACGATGAAGAATATGTTTAAAAATTTGGTATTGGCGGTTTTAACGGCCGCCCTCGTTTTTGCTGCATTTCCTGTCACGAGCGCTTTTGCAGCAGGCGATCCTCCGCCCCCTGCAACCGGTGAGCTGACAACGGAGCGATTGGAAAAAATATGGGCGCGCCAGTTGCAGGCTTATGAACGCCTGGGCAGGGCGTTTGAAGATACCGATGCTCATATTGCCAAATTTCAAGCACTAATTGACAAAGCTGCGGCAAATGACAAGGATGTCTCTACTTTGCAGGCTGCACTGGATGCTTACGAATCCGCGTTGAAAGCCGCGAAGCCGACTTACAACAGCATCAATGGCATTGTCAACCCGCACCAGGGATTTGATGAGAACGGCAAAGTAACAGATGCTGAAAAGGCAAAATCTACAGTGGGTGAAATGCGTACGAAAATGCAGGAGATCAGAACTACGATGGGCGGCACGTTCAAGGCATTGCGTGAGGCTATGAAAGCATTTCGTGAAGCAAATAAACCTGCTGATGCGCAGAAATAACACCATAAATAATTTTTATACATAAGCTAGATAGGCGCGGACTGCCTGCGCCTATCTATTCATATGACTGCCTCAACATTTTATCATGACAGATCAAATTGGAAATTTCGCAAGGGGACTGAAAAGGATTTCTGTATTATTTTATGCAACAAGCGGTAAAATAGACTTCATCCATTTTGAAACGCTGTCATATTAATGATCTGCAAATTTACATTATTCGAATGAGGTAATCATGCAAAAGAAAGTTATCCAAACAGATAAAGCTCCAAAGGCCATTGGGCCATATTCCCAGGCGATTCGCACCGAATCAATGGTCTACACTGCGGGGCAGGTTGGCCTTGACCCCGCCACGGGAGAGCTGGTTGCCGGCGGCGTTGAAGAGCAAACCCGGCAAGTATTCAGCAATCTCCGAGCGGTGTTGGAAGCGGCAGGTTCCAGCCTTGAGCATATTGTGAAGACAACCGTATTCCTTCAAGACATGAATGATTTTCAAAAAATGAATTCGATCTATGCCGAATACTTGGGTGAAAATCCGCCTGCGCGCAGTACGATAGCTGTAGTAGCCTTACCCAAAGGTGGGCTGGTGGAAATTGAAGCCGTTGCATTAATTGCCTAAACCATGTCTTCTGAAATGATCCTACTGGTTGACGATGAGCCTTCCATTATTCAACTCTCGCGCATGTATTTCGAGCGGGAAGGCTTTCGTGTGCAGGAAATTTCAGACGGCGAATCCGCGCTGGATGCGGTTGCGAAACAACATCCAGCATTGATCGTGTTGGATGTGATGCTCCCTAAACTGGATGGATTTGAAGTTTGCCGAAAGTTGCGTGCAAGCGGAGATCATACTCCAATCATCATGTTGACCGCACGAGATGAGGATATTGATAAGATCCTCGGCCTCGAACTCGGCGCAGATGATTACCTCACCAAGCCATTTAATCCGCGTGAGTTGATCGCGCGCGTGAAAGCAATTTTGCGCAGGGGAGAAAACAAAAAACAGGATGGGAAAACCGTACATCATGGCGACTTGACCATTGACCCCGCTACTCGCGAAGTCCGCCTCGCTTCGCGGACCCTTAGCCTGCGTGCCCAGGAATTTGACCTTTTACTCACCCTGGCAGAACAACCCGGCCGCGTGTTCACCCGTGAGCAATTGCTCCAGCTCGCATGGGGGTTTGATTACTACGGCCAGACCCGTACAGTGGATGTGCACATTGCCCATCTCCGCAAAAAATTGGATGGCTCAACCGTGAAGATCGAAACTGTCACAGGGGTGGGATATAAATTGGTAACCTAATGTCGTTGCGAGGGTGTTCTTGTTCTTCGCCCGAAGCAATCTCCTGCTTAAACTGAGATTGCTTCGTCGGGCTGAGGCCCTCCTCGCAATGACATAATCATCCTCATGTTCAAATCCCTCCGCTCCCGTCTCTGGTTAAGTTATGCCCTCATCATCGTCACAGCATTAAGTGTTGTGGCGATGATTCTGTTTGTGTATCTGATCCGTAATCCCATTTCGTATCGTCAAACTCTGGAACGATTGAAGGCAGTGCAAACTGTTGTGATAGAGCGGGAGAATGTGCCGCAATTCCAATCTATTTCTATTTCAGCCGAGAAGGCTTCGCGTACTTTCAACGTGCGCGTTTTATTGTTCTCACAGGATAAACAACTTATTCTGGATACTTATGCTGATAAAGAAGTTACTCTCCCGTTTCCCGAGCGAAAAATTTTGAAACGAAATGCGGCGCCTCTCCTACGCGATGCAAATAATGTGACCTGGCTCTATTCACTAGAGCAGCTTTCAGATGGTACTTTCTTGATGGTGGCGGCTCCACGTCCGCGCATTTCCATCTTGAATGTATTTAGCGATGAATTGCTGCCTCTCATCTTACAAGGCGGATTGGTTGCATTGTTTCTTTCGTTGATAGTTGCCTTCTTTTTCGCACGCTGGATCGCAGACCCCTTGCAAAAAGTAGTGCTTGCGGCACGTACGTTACCGTCAGATAAGATCAAGCCAGTTGAAACGAGCGGCCCGCACGAGGTCCAGGAGTTGACGCGGGCTTTCAATGCCATGATCGCGCGTATGCAGGCGAGTCAAAAGTCACAGCGCGAGTTTGTGGCGAATGTATCCCATGAATTAAAAACGCCGCTCACCTCCATTCAAGGATTCGCGCAGGCAATTTTGGATGGCACAGCCAATACGAACGAGTCGCGCCAGCAAGCCGCACAGGTGATCTATAACGAGTCAGGGCGTATGCATCGCATGGTGCTGGATTTGCTTGACCTTGCGCGGCTAGATGCGGGCACAGCGGATATTACAATAGGCTCCGTGAATATGTCTGCATTGTTGAATGCTGTTGCAGAAAAATTTTCACCGCAATTGCAAAGAGCGGGCGTGAATATTGAAGTGAATGTCCCATCGAATTTGCCAACTATTACTGCGGATGGTGATCGTATAGCGCAGGTCTTTACAAACCTGGTAGACAATGCGCTCAAGTTCACTCCGCGTGGAGGGTTGATCTCTGTAAAGGCTTCGGTTGAAAACAACGATATGCTCATCTCGGTCACTGACACGGGTGCAGGGATTCCAGAAAATGCACAGGCGCACATCTTTGGGCGGTTTTATCAGGCCGATCCTTCCCGTAGAGGTGGTGAGCAGCACGGTGCCGGGTTGGGGCTGGCTATTGCACATGAAATTGTGCAGGCTCATGGTGGTAGAATTAGCGTCCGCAGTAAGTTGGGGGAGGGAACATCGTTCGATGTGTTCCTACCGCTCATGAAAACGAAACTCTCGAAGTAAAATAACGCATTGCGTAATACATATTACGCAATGCGTTATTTGCCGAAAACTTGAACAACCATGCCACCCTTTGTATCGATCATCGTTCCTTGCTATAACGAGGAACCTACCATTCGCCATTTGCTTGATTCCATCCTTGCGCAGACATATCCGCGTGAGCAGATGGAATTGATCATCTCTGACGGCATGTCCACGGATCGTACACGAGATGTGATATCTGAATTTCAAAAGGAACATGCAGACCTCGTGATCCGCGCGGTTGAGAATTCGGTGAGGACAATTCCCTCGGGACTGAATCAGGCCATTCGTGAGTCCAGGGGCGAGCTCATTATCCGCCTGGATGCTCATTCCATTCCCATCCCAGAATACGTGGAGCGTTGCGTGTCTGCTCATCAATCTGGTAAAGGGGATAACGTGGGCGGCGTATGGGAGATCCGTGCGGGGGCCGAAACATGGGTGGCTAATTCCATTTCATTTGCGGCAGCGCATCCATTGGGAGTTGGGGATGCGATGTATCGACTTAATGCAAGAGCGGGCGCAGTGGATACTGTGCCCTTTGGCTCCTTCCGCCGTACGTTGATCGATAAGATCGGCGGTTTTGATGAAACCCTGCTTGCCAATGAAGATTATGAATTCAACACTCGTGTGCGCGAGTCGGGTGGAACTGTCTGGCTTGACCCGACCATCCGTTGTGTTTATTTCTCGCGAAGCACATTTGTAAAACTTGCGATTCAATACTGGCGTTATGGTTTTTGGAAATTAAAAATGCTCAAGCGATATCCATATACTTTGCGCTGGCGGCAGGCTTTGCCGCCTGTCTTTGTGTTCGGTCTGATCGCCTTGATTGTGTTATCCTTATGGGTTGATGGTGTGCGATATTTGCTTGCAGCGCAATTATTCATTTATTTTATTTCGTTAAGTCTGGCTGGTTTGAAACTGGCAATTGAAAAAAGGAAAGGCTTTCTTCTTTGGGGGTTGCCGCTTGCAATCGCGACCATGCATTTTGCATGGGGTGCGGGGTTCTTGTGGAGCGGTATCGTAAATTTGTTCAACAAAAATGGCTGATATTTACCATCCCTCCCTGCGTCTAAGACCAAGTGAGCAGCGTTCCATATTAATTGTGGGTGACTTAGTAGCATCTGTCACTGCCATGGGCGCGGCGATTTATTTTTGGTATCAATATTCCCTGTATCGACTGATAGAAAGTGGGTTAACGCCAGCCAGGGCTGAGCGCCTTATAACAATAGAAGTTCCATTTTGGTTTTACCTGCTCCCGTTGGTCTGGCTTTTGTTAATGGTGGAATCATATGATGTGCACTCCGCAGCAAATTGGAGGAAGACTCTGCGCGGAATTGCGGCTGCCCCGATTGTTGGTTTGTTGGCGTATTCGCTGCTCTTCACGATCAATCTGGACCCGAACTCGCTCCCGCGTATTGCAGTCGGTGCATTCCTCGTTATCGCTTCGATCTTAACTTTGGGCTGGCGCGCCATCTATATACGTATCTACACCTCATCCGGGTTAATGCGCCGCGTACTGATCGTGGGTGCGGGCAAGGCTGGCCACTCACTGGCTGATATTTATCGTATGCTCAACCCTCCGCCTTTTCTTCTACTAGGATTTATAGATGACGATTTAAGAAAGAAGGGCAAATCTTATTACGGGTTTGCAGTACTTGGCACGAGTGAGCAGCTTTTGGATATTGTAGAAGATTACCGTGTTTCAGATATTGTTGTGGCGATTAACGGTGAGATCAAAGGCGAAACTTTCCAAACCATCCTGGATACGCAGGAGCGTGGTGTGGAAGTATCCCGCATGCCCATCTTGTACGAGGAGTTGACACAACGCGTGCCGATTGAACATCTCGAATCGGATTGGGTGATCCGCTCCTTTGTAGATCAGGTTCGCGTCAGTGGGATGTATGAGTTTTCAAAAAGGCTTATGGACATTTTGGGCGCTTTCCTGGGAACCTTTATCTTAGCTATTATTCTTCCGTTTATATCGCTCGCAATCCTTTTGGAAAGTGGGTTCCCAATCTTTTATTATCAGCCTAGGCTGGGCAAGGGAGCAAAGATTTTTAGAATTTATAAGTTCCGCACCATGAAGCAAGACGCAGAGATGGATGGCGAAATAAAAATGGCTGCAGAGAATGATCCGCGCGTGACGCGCGTCGGCAATTTTTTGCGCCGTACCCGTCTGGATGAGACGCCCCAGTTTCTGAGTGTCTTGCAGGGCGAGATGAGTATGGTTGGCCCACGCGCTGAACGGCCTGAGTTGGTGGCGGAATATCAAAAGAAAATCCCATTTTATCGCGCGCGCTTGCTCGTGAAACCCGGTCTCACCGGATGGGCACAGATCAATTATGGATATGTTGCCACTGTGAAAGAAACCGTTGTAAAACTTGAATACGATCTTTATTACATTAAACACCGCACCCTTGGCATGGATTTTAATATTATCCTGCGTACGATTGGTACAGTCTTAAGAAGAACAGGTAGATAATGAAATATTTAGTAACAGGCGGCGCAGGATTCATCGGTTCTCATATCACTCGTACTCTTTTGGAAAAGGGAAATCAAGTCCGCATTTTGGATAACTTTTCTTCAGGCAAGCGCGAAAATTTGAAAGGTTTGGACGTTGACCTTATCGAAGGTGACCTGCGCGATGCCTCCAAAGTCGCGGAAGCCGTAAAAGACATGGACATCATCTTCCACGAGGCAGCTTTCGTCTCTGTCGCTGAATCAATGGAAAGACCGCAGGAATGCCTGGATGTAAACATTACAGGTACATCTATTCTCTTTGACACGGCGCGCAAGGCGGGCGTCAAACGCGTGGTGATTGCTTCCAGCGCAGCAGTGTATGGTGACTCGGAAACCTATCCGCTTTCGGAGGATTCGCCTTTACGCCAGTTATCGCCATACGCCACTTCCAAACGCGTGGATGAAATGTACGCTGAATTATTCACCCAGCAATTCGGGTTGGAAGTAGCGGCGCTGCGTTACTTCAATGTTTACGGTCCGCGTCAGCGACCTGACTCCATGTACGCCGCCGCCGTGCCGATCTTCATCCGCCGCATGTTGGATAACAAACCGATTACCGTCTATGGTGATGGCGGCCAGACCCGTGACCTCATCAATGTCCGCGATGTGGTGCAGGCGAATTTGCTTGCATCCGAACATCCCGCCGCGCCTGGCAAAATCTTCAACGTCTGCACAGGCGTCGAGACTCGTCTACTTGACCTGCTTGACATCCTTTACGAATTCTTCCCCAACGCTCCCAAACATGTCCACGCCGAACCGCGCGCTGGTGACATCTATCGCTCCATCGGCACGCCGAAGAAGATCATGGAAACCCTCGGCTTCAAGCCACAAGTTTCGCTGGCGGATGGTCTTTTTGAAGCTGTGGAGTCAATGCGAAAAGCGTAATACGAGATACGTAATTCGTAAATTTACACGTCACGCATCACGTATTACTTCATCCTTCATCCCTTACCCTTTCCTCCCATGTCCACTCGACTTCACCTCCGTAACCGCTTCGTCCTAATTGGCGATATCGCCCTCATCATCGTTTCGGTGCTGGGCAGTTTCGCGTTGCGGTTGGATGTCAGCGAATTGCCTTTCTATTTCCCTGCAGCATTGATGATGTGTGCGGTGGCCTTGCTTGTAAAAATCCCCACTTATTATTATTTCGGCTTGTATCGCCGCTTGTGGTTGTATGCCAGCATAAGCGAACTTCGCCTGATCACTGTGGCAGTAACCACCGCAACTGTGCTGACCTCGGGTGTCATGCTTCTGCTCATCAATTTCAAGCTGCTTCAACCTGGCATGCCCCGTTCCGCGCTAGGCATTGACTGGCTGCTCTCGCTCGTCCTTATTGGCGGTTCGCGTTTCGCCTTGCGCATTCTCGCGGAGCAGAATACTGTTGCGCGAGAAGGAAAGACCAAGCGTGTGCTTATTATCGGCGCAGGTGATGAAGGCGCACTGGTCGTGCGTGAATTACAGAAATCATCCCAACTAAACCTTGTTCCCGTTGGATTCCTCGATGATGATCCCGCTAAACAGAAGCACCAAATTTACGGTGTTTCTGTCATTGGCAGGGTAAACAAAATTGCAGATATTCTCGATAGTCAGCGTGTGGACGAAGTCATCATCGCCATTCCATCCGCGCCAGGTAGCATCATTCGCCTCGTCAATGACGCCTGCCGCCAAAAAGGGATTGCCTCCCGCACCATGCCTGGCATGTATGAACTGATCGGCGGCAAGGTCAGCGTCAATCGTCTGCGTGAAGTGGACATCACCGATCTGCTGCGCCGCGAACCCGTCACCATTGATGACCACCTCGTTGGTTCAATTCTCGGCGGCAAGCGTATTCTAGTTACAGGTGCGGGCGGTTCCATTGGGCGTGAGATCTGCCGTCAGATTGCACGCTGGGCTCCTGCCGAACTGGTTTTGCTCGGTCATGGCGAGAACAGCATCTTTGAATCGCTGCTCGAACTCAACGAAGATTTTCCGTCCCTTTCCATTCATCCCGTCATTGCCGATGTTCGCGATGCAAGCCGCATCGAAGAGATGTTCAAACTGCATCAGCCGCAGGTGGTCTTTCATGCCGCGGCGCACAAGCATGTCCCGTTGATGGAAGCGAATGTCGAAGAGGCGATCACGAACAATGTCCTTGGCACGAGAAATGTTGTAGGAACAGCGAACAGGTACGGGGTGGAAAGACTCGTTCTCATTTCCACAGATAAAGCCGTTCGCCCCGTCAGCATCATGGGCGCAACCAAACGTCTCGCTGAGATGATCGTCCTCGATACTGCGCAGCGCACGAAGCGTGCGTATTCCGTTGTCCGTTTTGGAAATGTGCTTGGCAGCCGCGGCAGTGTGGTTCCGAAATTCAAAAATCAAATTGCGCGCGGCGGACCTGTTACCATCACGCACCCCGAAATGCATCGCTATTTCATGACCATCCCCGAGGCAGTTCATCTTGTTTTGCAAGCTGCATCGATGGGGCAGGGCGGCGAGGTGTTCATGCTCAACATGGGCCAGCAGGTTCGCATCCTCGATCTTGCCGAAGACCTGATCAAGCTTTCTGGTCTGGAGCCGCATCGCGATATTGAAATTACATTCACAGGCATTCGCCCTGGTGAAAAGTTGCGCGAGGATCTTTGGGAGGAAGGGATGCAGTTCGAGCCCACTCAGCACTCTGAAATTTTTCGCGCCGTCGAAGAGGAAAAAGTTGATGGTGATTCGCTTGCGCGCGCCATCGAGGAGCTTGCTCAATCCGCGCTTCACTCCGAGACCGATAACCTGATTCGCCAGCTCAATGATTTTCTCCCCTCAGGCTCCATCCGCTCCACCCCGCCGCCTGATATGACCTCAGTGGTTTAACGTTGAACATTCAACGTTAAACGTTTTCTTATGACTATAGTTTCCCTCATCGAATGGAATATTTTTTTAGAGAATCATCCCAACGCACATTTATTGCAGATGGGCGAATGGGGCGAATTAAAAAATAACTTTGGATGGAAACCCGTACGCCTCGTTCTTAACAACGAAGTTGGTGCGCAGATTCTCTTCCGCCGCCTACCTTTTGGTTTGACTCTCGGCTACATGCCGAAACCAGTTTTTAGCTTTGAGCAATCAGCAGTTAGCGATCAGTTTTGGAAAGAGGTTGATTCTGTTTGCAAAAAGAATCACGCGGTCTTCCTGAAAGTTGAACCTGATGCCTGGCTTAATGAATTCAACTTTCAACTTTCAACTTTCAAACTTTCCACTCATAACATCCAGCCTCCACGCACCATCATCATTGATATTAAAGATAGCGAAGAGCAAATCCTGGCGCGTATGAAACCAAAATGCCGCTATAACATTCGCCTTGCTGAGAAAAAGGGCGTGACTGTTCGCGCATGGGACGATATCTCCGCTTTCCACGAAATGCTGACCGTCACAGGCGGGCGCGATAAATTCGGCGTACATTCAAAAGAATATTATCAACGTGCTTATGAGCTCTTCCATCCGAAAGGAACATGCGAATTGCTTGTTGCTGAATTCGAAGGCAAACCCCTCGCTTCGCTGATGGTCTTTGCGAATGGCAAACGTGCATGGTATGTCTACGGCGCATCGAACGATCAGGAACGCAACCGAATGCCAACGTACCTCTTGCAGTGGGAAGCCATCCGCTGGGCAAAAGCGCGCGGTTGTGACGAGTACGACCTGTGGGGCGTCCCTGACGAGAATGAAGAAACCCTCGAATCCCAATTCGAATCCCGCCACGATGGACTGTGGGGAGTCTACCGTTTCAAGCGCGGCTTCGGCGGTGAAGTGAAACGCGCCGCACAAGCAGTGGACAAAGTGTACAGTCCGCTGTTGTATTGGGCATATCTGAAGTTAATAGGAAATAGAGAATAGTGACCAGCCAGAATTGGAATCAGATCATTTCTTCACTTCCCAATCCGCATTTTCTCCAAACCTACGAATGGGGACAGGTGAAGGCGAAGTATGGCTGGATTCCGTATTACGCTGTTTGGACAGATGACGGAAAGTTCATCGTCTCTCAAACTACTGATCACTTATCACTGATTACCGATCACTGTCTCGCCGCAGCATTAATTCTTAAACGCCAAATCCTCTCACAAGGTTTCGCCGCCCGCTTATCCATCCTCTATGCTCCCAAAGGCCCTTTGATGGACTGGAACAACGAACCCCTGCGGACTCGCGTGCTGAATGACTTGCAATCCTTCGCGAGAAAACAGGGTGCGATCTTCTTGAAACTTGACCCCGATGTCGTGCTCGGACGCGGAGTCCCTCACAGCGAGGAAGATGTTACAGAAAACAGTGGGCAGGCAGTGATGTCCGATCTGAAGCGCAGAGGCTGGGTATATTCGTCAGATCAGATCCAGTTCAGGAATTCCATCCTCGTGGATTTGACTGCTTCTGAAGATGAAATCCTCATGCGCATGAAACCGAAGACGCGCTACAACGTTCGCCTCGCATCGAAAAAAGGTGTGACGGTGCGCATTGGCACAGCGGATGACTTGCCTGCGCTTTACAGAATGTACGCAGAAACATCCGTGCGCGACGGCTTCGTGATTCGAAATGAAGACTACTACATGACAATCTGGAAGTTGTTCATGTCTAACATTGAAACGTTCAAACTTTCCAACCTTCCAACCTGTATCCCATTGATAGCGGAAGTTGACGGTGAACCCGTCGCTGCAATTTTCCTGTTCATGTTCGCGGGCCGTGGATATTATATTTACGGCATGTCGCGCAATGCGCACCGTGAAAAGATGCCAACTTATCTTTTACAGTGGGAAGCGATGAAGCACGCAAAGTTAAATGGATGCACGGCCTACGATCTGTGGGGCGCGCCAGAAGTCTTTGATGAGAGTGATTCAATGTGGGGTGTATACCGCTTCAAGGAAGGCTTGGGCGGTGAAGTGGTGCGGACGCTTGGTGCGTATGATTTTGCACCGAACAAACTCTGGTACGCGTTGTATTCTGACATCATGCCGCGCCTGTTGGATGTGATGCGCTTGCGCGGAAAGCAAAGAACGAAGCAGGGGTTGAGTGCGTGAAGCGTGATGCGTAACTCGTAATTGCATTGCCTTTGGACGGTTCTTACGAATCACGGATTACGGATTGCAAGAACAAGGAGCCTTTTGATGAAAACTATTGCAAGACTAAACTTTGCCCATCTTCCCACACCCATCGAAGAATTACCAAATCTTTCTAAAGCCCTTGGTGGACCGCGCCTTCTTGTTAAGCGCGACGACCAGACAGGGCTGGCTTTCGGCGGGAATAAAACCCGCAAACTGGAATTTCTCATTGCCGAGGCGAAAGAGCAGGGCGCGGACTTGTTAATCTCAGGCGGCGCGATGCAGTCTAATCACTGCCGTCAGACTGCCGCCGCCGCCGCTCGTTATGGTTTTGACTGTACCCTGGTATTGACGGGTGAGAAACCCAAACAACCATCTGCAAATTTTCTGCTAGACCAACTCTTCGGTGCGGAAATTATCACCGTCGAAGACCGTGCCTTTCGTGACCAAACTTTACAAGATACATTTGATAAAGCCGTAGCCGCCGGGAAGAAGCCTTATCTTGTGCCGTATGGTGGGTCAAGCGCCACGGGTGCGATCGCATATGCATTTGCGATTGAAGAATTGATGAAGCAACTTGCAGACTTCGGAAGTCTTGACTGGATCGTCTTCGGCACATCCTCAGGCGGCACACATGCGGGACTCGTTTTGGGCCAGCGGGTGTTTGGTTTCAAAGGCAAGATTCTTGGCATCAGCATTGATGAGCCTGAAGAAGAATTGAAATCCCACGTTTCCGAATTGGCCTCACAAGCCAGCGAAAAACTTGGCGAAAGAATCAACTTCACCCGCAACGATGTGCTTGCAACCGAAGATTATTGTCAGGCGGGCTATGGAGTCTTTGGGGAAGGGGAGCGCGAGGCGATCCATTTGTTTGCCAGCAACGAAGGCCTATTGCTCGATCCCGTCTACACTGGCCGCGCCGCCGCTGGGATGATCGACTTGATTCGCAAGGGATTTTTCAAAAGGGAAGAAACGGTGCTGTTCTGGCATACAGGCGGTCAGCCCGCCTTGTTTGCAGATAAGTATTCGGGGGATGTAATTAGGTAAACAGGTAAGTACGTAAACAGGTAACCATCATATATCTACATGTTTACCTGTTTACCTGTCTACTTGCCTTCGTTTTTATTCCAAAATCTCCACACTCATCCCAACCTCAAGCCTGCCTTCATTCAACGGAATGACATTCATTCCAAAGATCACGCCTGACTTACGCCTGCGAAAGGTCGCCAGAGTCTTAAGCGGCTCTTTGCTTTTCTCCAGAGTCTGTTTATCAATCGTCGTTACCAGGCAGCGTGCGCACGGTTTGACGAGCGCCATTTCAACCTCGCCAATCTTGATGCGCTTCCATGAGTCTTCTGCGAAGGGCTCACAGTTCTTGACAACCAGGTTCGGGCGGAATCGATTCATCGGGAGAGGGGTATCCAACCTCGAGTTTAAGTCTTGAAGCGAGGCTTCAGAGATGATCAGGATCGGGTAGCCGTCTGCAAATCCAGTGTGGTCATCGGCGTTGATGGCATAATCTTGATTCAACTTGCGTTGAAATCCATCGGCGATGTGAACGAGGCGGGCTGATATACCAAGCCAGTCTGATAACCATTGCGCGGATTCTTCGCCCTGATCCACGGCTTGCACGCCTATGCTCTTCCAAATGCTGACAGGGAACGTAGCGCCTGACTTCTGAATTCCAAATTGAATCGAATCAAAATTGGGCGCGGAAAGCGTAACCAAATCATTTTCCATTTCCTTCGCGCTCCCGAAAGTGCGTCGGGACGGTGTGAGCGGAGCGAGGGCATGTTCTTCGCCCGAACGCAGTGTTGCGCTGAGCCTGTCGAAGTGTCGAAGCGTGGGGGTGATAAGCGCAAGTTTAGGATATTCACGCTGCGTGAGGAATTTCCCTTCAGGCGTAACCACCATCATACGGCGGTCATTCTCAAGACCCATACGTTCAACGTTGGAAGTTTGCACATCGAATCCGCGGCAGGCTTTGATGGGGTAGTAGGTGAGGGTGGAAACAGTAATCATGAAAATCCTTTGTAGCACGATGGATGATATGGGCTGTGGTCTATCGTCAACAGTCTTCTATGAGAGTGTCTGAAAACTCAATTTTAGATACGGATTTGTAGGGACACAGCGAAACGATTGATGATCAAAATTATGAATCGACTCGCTGTGTCCCTACTTTTCTGACACTTACTAAACAATTTCTTCGTAAATAATTTTTGAAATTTGCGCCATGCAGGCATGTGCTTTGTCTTCTTCAACTTCAGGGAAGCCGTGTGTTAGAAGCGTAATAGCATACGGCTTGCGGTTGGGCGGAAGGACAATGCCAGTGTCATGAAAGAATGAACCCGTCCAGCCTGTTTTGTGTGCTACCTTCGCCGATGTGGGCAGAAGTGCGGGAATACTTTCGTTAAACTCCTGTCCGAGCATAATCTGGATCATTTCATCAGAGGCTTCTTTTGATATAACCTTTCCTTCCGCGATGAGTCTCATCATTTGTGTGAGTCCGTGTGCACTGCATGTGTTGTTGATATTTAATCGATATGCCTTGTTATCCTCGATCTCACGGATGATGTTGATATCTTTGATTCCCAGTTCTTTTATGAAAGCATCCACGCGTTGAGTGCTGACCTTGTCCATCAAAATGTTGGTAGCGAGATTGCTGGAGCGCACGATCATTAAGCGATTTAATTCGCGGATGGTTTCCTGCTCGCCGACGCGCGAATAGAATGTTAGTTCAGAATCATCAGCGGGGTCAAGCAGGAATTCACTGCCATCCACAATGCTTGTGAACGAGTTGTAAATTTCCAACTTCTCATCCAATGAAAGTAACCCCGCCTGCGCCTGGCGGAACACCTCCATCATCACAGGCACTTTCATGGTGCTGGCAGGGTGCATCATCTCATCCGCATTGACGAGAATCTCTTGCTGCGTTTGCAGGTCGTACACTGCAATGCCAATGGACTTGTCTTTGAACTGGGAGATAAACGATTCGAGTTGAGTCATACGCGCAATTGTAACAAACCCCTGTGGCTATATCTTAAAAATGTCATCCTGAACGGAGCGACACTTGCGCCACGCGCCAGTGCGGTGAGGATCTCAGCTTCCACAGCAAGAGACTCTCACCGCACTGCAACAAACGCAGTGCGGCGCAGTGTCGGTCGCAAAGTGCGCTCCCTCAGAGCAACACAATACTTTTGAAATGACTTGTAGTCAATTCATTCTTCAGTAGGATGATTTGTTTATATTATTGCTATCCCTCTGTCCATCACAGCGGAGAGTTTATCCGCTGCCTTCGTATTTGAAAGATACTTTCAACTTGGTGCGATACATCGTCACTTTGCCGTCTTCCAAAACCATGTCCATTTCGACGACTTCAGCAACACGCAACTCCCGCAAGGATTGCGATGCGCGTTCGACAGCCGCAGCTGCGGCCTTTTCCCAGGATTCAGGACTGCTGCCAATCAACTCGATTACTTTATAAACGCTTTCTGCCATTGTTCTCTCCTTTTATAGCGCTGGTTTATTATTGCTAAATCACTATACAATATTTTTCACGGCAATACAATATTCTTAATTCTTACATCCAAAGCAAAAGCGCCTTTGCTTAACACGCGCAATGGATTGATCTCGATCTCTTCGATATTTTCATTGTCCATTGCGAGGTGCGATAATTTGATCAAGGCATCGATGACAGACTCCTCGTCAACGGGTGGGATGTTGCGAAAGCCTTTTAACTTTTTCCCAGCCCACGTTTTACGCATCATAGACTCCGCCTCGGCCTGATTCAGCGGTGCTAGGGCAAATGCCACATCCCTGAGTCCTTCCACCTCAACGCCGCCTGAGCCGAACATCATCAACGGCCCAAATTGTAGATCGCGCACCATGCCAACGATGACTTCCTGTCCCTCAGAGATTTGACGTTGCAGATGCACACCCTCGATCCGTACTCTTGGAATTAAAGCTTTGACTCGTTTCATCGTCTGCGCGTAGCCACTTTTGAGAGATGCGGTGTCTTTAATGTTAAGCATGACACCACCCACATCTGATTTATGCAGAATATCAGGTGATGCGATCTTCATCACAACAGGGAAGCCGAGTTCGTTGGCAATAGCGATAGCTTCATTTTCATCGTGCGCAAGTTTGATGGGAGTAGTTGGAATCCCATACTCGATGAGAAGTTCGTCAAGGGTATCTGGACTCAAAAGTCTCCTGACTTTTGAGTATTTATTTTCCAACTGCAAGGCCTCCAGACTTTGCAGTCCGATTGCGCGTTTTGCCAATACCGCCAGCGCCGATGCTGCACGTTCAGGAAATGGATAAGTTGGAATGCTTGCACGCTGAAACGCTTTTCTGGCTTCTTCAACTAAGGTTGACCCCATCAACGCAATTACAACAGGCTTTCTGGAATCGGACAGCTTGCTGCTTGACTCCAAAGTTTCAACAATTTTTTCAGCGACCTCTTCTGCCTTGAACATGGGCGGCGGAGGGAGAATCACCATTACACCATCCACATTTTCATCCTGTAATAAAAGTTTCAAACAAGTAGCGTAGGCTTCGGGAGATGCGGAGGCGAGCATATCTACGGGATTATAGATACTTGCCGAAGCTGGCAGGTAGGTAGCCAAAGCTTTCAGCGTGGACTCTGTCAATTGAGACAGAAGCAGACCATTCGTTTCGAGAGAATCGGCGGCGATGACGCCCGGTCCGCCTGCATTGGTTAATATCGCCATGCGTTTCCCGCGCGGAAGTGGACAATTCTCCAAAGCTCGCGCCCAATCAAACATTTGCTCGGCGGTGTCGGCGCGAAGAATGCCAGCCTTCTCAAAAGCCGCATCGAACGCCGCTTCGGAGCCAGCCAGTGCACCTGTATGGGATGCCGCAGCTTTTTGCCCTGATTCAAAGCGACCGACTTTCAACGCAATGACAGGTTTGCGTTTGGTTACTTCACTGGCAGTTTGAACAAATTTTTTTCCATCTGAAACGCTTTCCATGTAAAGCACGATGACGCTGGTATGCTCATCCTTTGCAACCTCGGGCAGCACATCCGTCTCGTTGACATCCGCCTGGTTGCCAAGGCTGACGATCTGCGAAAAACCGAAGCCCTGCCCGCGCGCCCAATCAATGATAGCCGCCGCAAATGCGCCCGAATGTGAAATGAAACCAATGCCGCCCTGCGTTGGCATGGGCGGCTGGAGAAAGGTTGTGTCAAGCGGGAGATGTGTCTCGAGTGTGCCAATGCAATTAGGCCCAAGCAAGCGAACGCCGTGCTTGCGTGCAATATCCACACATTGTTTTTCAAGCGCTGCGCCCTCCACGCCTACTTCACGAAAGCCCGCAGAGACGATGATGGCGGCTTTGATGCCGCGCTTTGCACAATCTTCAATTGTCTGTGGCGTGGCCTGGGTTGGGACGATGAGAATCGCAAGGTCAACGGGATCGGGCACGTCACTCAAGTTTGTATATAACGGACGCCCGAATAACTCGCCGCCTTTTTGACTCAGGAAATGGATTGCGCCTTGATATCCGCTTTGAATGAGGTTGCGCGCCACGCCGTAGCCAAGTTTTTCGGGGGATGTTGACGCGCCTATGACGACGACGCCTTTAGGTTGAAAGAAGGGGGTGAGGGATGAGTCCATAGAAAGATTAAACCACAAACGGGTATGGATATAAATTGTCGAAAGTCACGAATACTAGTACCAAAGACCTACAACCTTTTTGGCTCTTTTCCTTCCACTAACTTAATGGATATTTAATCCACTTTCTGAAATGATATACTGTGATTACCTTCAGGAAGACCATCATTAGTATAGAGGAGAATTACGATGTCTAAGAAAATTCTGGTTACTTTGTCTCTTGTTTTGTTGCTGGCTCTTGGCGCTTGCTCGGGCAGCGCAGGCCTTTCTGGCTCCGCTGGAATGGCACCTGCTGATGCCGCAGCATTTGCACAGGCCGCGGCCAATGTTTCCGCCTCCGCTTCGGCAGCGTTGAGCGCAGCAGCTTCAGCCAATTCTGCGGCAGATGCGGCAGCTGCTGCTTCAGCAAAGACTGATGCGGCTGCTTCTGCTGCCGCTTCTGCCACGGCTTCCGCTGCTGCTTCTGCCGCAGCTTCCGCCGCAGTTGAAGCCAGTGCCTCGGCTCAAGCTCTTGCCGCCTTATCTGCAAATGCATCTGCCAATTCTGAGGCTGCCGCGCAGGCTATGTTCTATGCCGATGCTGCGGCTGAAGCGTCTGCGGCTGCCTCTGCCGCGGCTGAAGCGGCTGCATCGGCTGATGCCTCAGCAAATTATCAAGCAGCGGCTAGTGCGACTGCCGAAGCTGCTGCTCATGCTTCTGCGTCTGCGGCTGCCTCTGCCGCGGCTGAAGCCTACAGCTATGCGGCTGCTTCTGCCAATGCGGATGCCCTAGCCCCTGCCGCTGCGGCAGCCGAGGCCTCCGCGGCTGCGTCTGCAGCTGCCTCCGCTGCGGCTGAAGCTAATGCGGCTGGAAATGTTTCTGCTGCCGCCTCTGCTTCAGCGGAAGCTGCGGCTCATGCCCAGGCGGCGGCTGATGCAGCTGCCCAAGCCTCTGCTGCGGCTGAAGCCCTCGTCGTTACGACAGAGCCTGCTCAGGACAATACCACCCTCATTATCGTAGTTCTTCTGCTCGTTGTTGCAGCCGCAGCCGCATGGATGTTCATGCGACGCCCCCAATCCAAAGCGTAATAAACTTTATCTGATCCAAGATCCCCGCCTTGTATAAGGCGGGGTGTTTATGTTTTTATCGCTTGTCTCATAAATAACCTAAGTTGCTACCATACTCTCGTTGTGTCATGCTGAGGGCGCTCTTCGCCCGAAGCATCTCTGAGATCACGAACGCAGACCCTTCAGTCGCGGAAAAACACGCTCCCTCAGGGTGACACGTTTCTTCTATTTCGAGTTAGCAACTTAGGTTAAATTAGTAAACTTTTCGATTGAAATTACAAGTAAATACTATACCCATGATTTAGTAAACTATGTGACACCATATAAGAAGGGAGTATTCATGCCGCGCAAATTCCTCCTACCCTTATTTTTGTTTGCCTTTGTTCTGCTTGCAGGCTGT
Source organism: Candidatus Villigracilis sp. (assembly GCF_057083605.1). Classification (NCBI taxonomy): domain Bacteria; kingdom Bacillati; phylum Chloroflexota; class Anaerolineae; order Anaerolineales; family Candidatus Villigracilaceae; genus Candidatus Villigracilis; species Candidatus Villigracilis sp. The sequence goes on from NZ_JBXMTI010000115.1 coordinate 78,517, forward strand.
ACATTTGGCGGACAGGTTACAACAGCATCTGAGCCTGACTTTGAGACGATATCCACTGACCCAGTTACACAGGCTGATATCGAGATGTACGCCTCGTTGACCGAAATCGATACTGTCCCTGCAGACCGCATCAATTTGGCAGAGACTATCCAGGGGCTTGACCCAACTACTTTACCCACGCCACCCAGCCAGCCACTGGCAACTTATGAAGTTGGAGATACCCGCGAATTTTGGACTCATGATAGCAATGCCCAGCAGTTCACGCGCATCACAGCCGAACTCATGGCAATATCCAAACATGCTTATTTCTGGCAGGATGTGAAATCCCAAGCTATCAACGCGACTGGTGAGATTGCAACAGATGAAGATTGGGCGGTGGCGGGTGAGAGTTTCGATACATCCTATGAACGCGTAAGGGCTGTGTTTGGATTTGAAGAGTCGCCAGGGCTGGATGGAGACCTGCGGCTATTTGTCATTCATTCGGATACGGTCGGGAAGGTGGGCGGATATTTTGGTCAGGCCGACCAGCTACCGGCGGAGGCGGAAGCGCATTCCAATCAAGGTCAATATTTCTTCATCTCGAATATATGGTCATCGGGCATTGCCAGCGATTACTATAAGGAAGTCCTGGCGCATGAGTTCCAGCATATGATCCATAAGAGAGTGGACCCGAACGAGGAAGGCTGGATGAATGAGGGGTTGAGCATGTTGGCCCAGCAGGTGGCGGGGATGCGCGGCTATAACTCGGTGGCTGATTATTTATTGAAGCCCGACCAATCTTTGTGGTATTGGAGCAGCAAGCCGCAGGATTATGGGCAGTCGTATCTTTATCTTGATTATCTTTACGAGCAGGTGGGGGAGGAGTTCATCAAGGATCTGGTAGCCAACCCCGTGAACGGACTTGCGAGCGTTGACCAGACTCTGGCGGAACATAATTCACCACGAAGCACGGACGAACTTTATGCAGATGCCATGACTGCCGCGTTCTTCAACGACCCTGCGCTGGATGATGGCCAATTCGCTTATCAATTTCCGATCCTGCCTGAGATGACACCCCGCTATGAGTTCACTTCATTGCCTGCTGTTTATCAGGGAAGTGTGGAGCAATACGGCGGCGTGAACATTATGACCTTTAGTGGAAAGGGCCAGGCCACGCTCACTTTCACAGGCGATCAGAGAATAAAACTTATCCCCACCGAGGCGCATAGCGGAGAAAACTTCTGGTGGTCGAATCGATATGACTCGACCTTTGGCACATTGACCCGCGAAGTCGATCTTTCATCTGTATCGAAGGCAACGCTGAAATATTGGGCATGGTACGACATCGAAGAAGATTGGGATTATGCCTACTTGCTAGTCTCAACGGATAACGGGGAGCATTGGATGATACTGCCTGCCACTTCCAGCCGCGAGACAGACCCGAATGACCAAAACCTGGGGAATGGATTCTCAGGCATCAGCGGCGGTGGCAAGGATGCGGTATGGATCGAGGAGACAGCAGATCTGAGCAAATTTGCGGGAGAAAAAATTCTGCTGAGGTTTGCGATGCAGAACGATCTTGTGGTGAATAATTTCGGTTTTGCGATAGATGATATTTCGATCCCTGAGATCAATTGGAGCGATGATGCGGAAGGAAGCGCATCAGGCTGGAGCTCGGGCGGATTCGTGTTGACCCAGAATCACGTGCCCCAGATCTGGCATCTCCGCGCGGTGGAGGAACATGATGATGGCTCGATCACTGTACACGATATTTCCATTGCAGATGGAACAGGGAAATTAGATCTTAATTTCAATGAAATGAAACGCTTGGTGGTCTTTGTCATCGGGCAGACTCGATATACATCCATCCCTGCTTTTTATAAGGTTGATGTCAAATAACGAATTCGTTTATGTTGTTAGGGGCGCAGCACTGTTGCGCCCCTACGTGATTGTTGGTGATTAATTACAGCCCCAGCCTCGACCTCATCTCATCCACAGCGATCTTGGATTCTGACAGCCCTGTGTTATTCTTTTCGCGATAGAGCTTGACGGCTTCTATCATATTGTTTGACCTCAATGCCGCCACCACTTGCGGATCGTCGCTTGCGCGCAGGTCTTCCACATAAGTGATTCCCAGATGCTTATAAACCTGCTCGATCTGCACCTCCAGCCTGTTGATGCGCTGCCTAAGCCCATAGATTTCCTGTTGCTCCTGAGATGTCATGCTGTACCTCCGTCGAAAGATTTTATGGGATTATATTCGCGGGATTGGATGCGTGTATCGTGCTGAGGTACTGGTGGAAAGACTCCGAGTATCGACCCCCCTCTGTCCTTCGGACATCTACCACTCGCTACGCTTCGGGTACGATGTCCCCCAATTGAAGATCACAATTGGGGGAGAAAGAACTCAAGTTGCCAAGAAATTAAAATTTTCATAAAAATAGCAAATTCCCCTTCCCCCAAATCCGTTTTTGATTTGGGGGAAGGCCGGGATGGGGGTCAAGACCCCTCCACCGCCTTCCTCACGTCTTTCAAAATCTCCCCACCTTCACATTTCACCAACTCATCGAACAACCTCAGCACGGACTTGATCACTCCTGCATGTGGCGCAATCTTTCGAGCCTTCTTGAAGGTTTCAATGGCGTCGTTCACCGTAGGGGCGCCCCGCCTTGATTCATCGGGTGTCTCGGTCTGCCTAGACGGGTCGCCTCTACCATCAATCTTCAATCGTAAATCGCAAATCAACAATCCACAAATCGAAAGCCCCTTCGCATCCAGCGCGGAGTAATAATCGGGCGTCTTGGCAAGGATTTCATCCGCCTGCGCAATAGACTTGGCAAAAGCCTCCTGCGCAGTTTCCCTTTCCCCTTGCCGCAAGACGATGATACCGTGCACGGCGCTTGCATTGTGGTTATTTTCTGGCACATTATATTGAAGTGCGGCTTCGATGGTGGCGCGGGCATTGACCAAATCATTTTGGAAAAGATAAGCCTGTGCTAACCCCCAACGTGCGAAGTTTTGTGTTTGCGAATATGAAATTTCATCCGCAATATTAATGGCTTGCTGATAACTTTCTTGGGCTTTCTGATATTCACCAATACTTAACCAAGTTCGACTTTTATTTTCAAGATTGATTGATTCGCTTCGGCGGTCACCAATCTCACGAACAATGACTAATGCCTGTTGTGAACTGCAATGACATCCGTTACAAAAAAACTGCAATGTGATCCGTTACAGTTCTAACGCCAAAAACTGCAATGACATATGTTACACCTTCTGGTGGAAGAGCTAGGAGGTGGAACGATGAAGACCGAGATTACGCTTCGCAAACGAGCCGTTGCCCTGCATCTGCAAGGCTGGAAGAAGAGTGAGATCGCCCGGAAACTCGAGCGATCCCGCCCCTGGGTCGATCGGTGGATCGATCGGTATTGTCC